>JBBSRD010000106.1:0-9192 GCA_038243415.1 Actinomycetales bacterium
GCGTCACTCCGCCCACGGCCAGGCGGTCCTGGAGAACTTCCTGCGCGACGGCGCCGGCCTGGCCGGTGACTGGACGACGAGCTCGGTCATCGACGAGCAGGTGGAGCGGATCCGCGCCCAGGTCGGCGGCGACCAGGTCATCTGCGGCC
The DNA here is from genome assembly GCA_038243415.1 of Actinomycetales bacterium. Taxonomy (GTDB): domain Bacteria; phylum Actinomycetota; class Actinomycetes; order Actinomycetales; family Quadrisphaeraceae; genus CADCUY01. The sequence goes on from JBBSRD010000106.1 coordinate 150, forward strand.
TCTCCGGCGGGGTGGACTCCGCGGTCGCGGCGGCCCTCGTCCAGCAGGCCGTCGGGGACCAGCTCACGTGCGTCTTCGTCGACCACGGGCTGCTGCGCTCCGGGGAGGCGGAGCAGGTCGAGCAGGACTTCGTCGCCGCGACCGGCGCCCGCCTGCACACCGTCGACGCCACCGATGCGTTCATGAGGGCGCTCGCCGGGGTCACCGACCCGGAGGCCAAGCGCAAGGCGATCGGCGCCGAGTTCATCCGGGCCTTCGAGGGCGCCGCCCGCGAGATCGTCGACGGGGCCCGCGACAGCGACGGTGAGGTGCGCTTCCTCGTCCAGGGCACGCTCTACCCGGACGTGGTGGAGTCCGGCGGCGGCACGGGCGCGGCGACCATCAAGAGCCACCACAACGTGGGCGGCCTCCCCGACGACCTGGCCTTCGAGCTGGTGGAGCCGCTGCGCGCCCTGTTCAAGGACGAGGTGCGCGCGGTCGGCGCCGAGCTGGGGCTCCCCGCGGAGATCGTGGGCCGTCAGCCCTTCCCCGGGCCGGGCCTGGGGATCCGCATCATCGGTGAGGTCACGCGCGAGCGCCTGGACACGCTGCGCGCCGCCGACGCGATAGCCCGCGCCGAGCTCACCGCTGCGGGGCTGGACGGCGAGATCTGGCAGTGCCCCGTGGTGCTGCTCGCTGACGTGCGCTCGGTAGGGGTGCAGGGTGACGGGCGCACCTACGGGAACCCGGTGGTGCTGCGCCCCGTCAGCAGCGAGGACGCCATGACCGCGGACTGGACGCGGCTGCCCTACGAGGTGCTCGCGCGGATCTCCACGCGGATCACCAACGAGGTGGAGGACGTCAACCGCGTCACGCTGGACGTGACGAGCAAGCCCCCGGGCACCATCGAGTGGGAGTGAGCCCGCGCGCCTGACCTCAGGAGAGGTGGAGCCCGCGGACGGCCTGCTCGACGATCTCCTCGGGCGTCTGGTCGATCGAGACCTCCATGCCCGCCTCGTCGGCGCCGAGCGGCTCGAGGGTCGTGAGCTGGGAGTCCAGCAACGAGGTCGGCATGAAGTGCCCGCTGCGCTCCCCCATGCGTTCGGCGAGGAGCGCGCGGTCGCCGGCCAGGTGGAGGAAGACCACGTGGGGCCCGGCGCCGCGCAGCTCGTCGCGGTAGGTGCGCTTCAACGCCGAGCAGGTGATCACGACGTCCTGCCCCGCGGCAGCCTGCTCGCGCAGCCAGTCGCGGATTGCTGCGAGCCAGGGGGCGCGGTCGACGTCGTCGAGGGGGTGCCCCGACTCCATCTTCTCGATGTTCGCCGGGGGGTGGAAGTCGTCGGCCTCGGCGGAGCGCCACCCGAGGCGCTCGGTGAGGTCCTCCGCGACGGTGGTCTTGCCGCAGCCGGAGACGCCCATGACCACCAGGGCGGTCGGCCCTGTCGACCGGTTCGGTGCTGCGGGGGTGTCGGTCACAGGAGGGCCTCCAGGGCGGCGAGGGACGGGGCGAGGCCGCCCTCCACGTGCTCGGTCATCAGCGACCGGGCCCCGGCGACATCACCGGCAGCGATGCTAGCCACGAGGTCCACGTGCTCCGCGCACGCCCGGTGCTTGTCGTGGGTCGAGGTGAGGTGGAAGAGCCACAGCATGCGGCCCGACACGGCTCTCATCGTCGAGACCATGATGGAGTTCCCGCTCGCGGCGACCACGGCGTCGTGCAGGGCCACGCTGGTGGCGGCGACCTGCTGGTCGTCGTGGCCCGCCTGCGCCGCCTGGGAGAGCATCATCGCGTCCATCAGCGCCTCGACGGGGGCTCCCTGGCCGGCGCGCCGCGCTGCAGCACCGGCGGCGGCGACCTCGAGGGCGAGCCGGGCCTCGAACAGCTCCTCCACGTCGCGCAGCGTCCAGGTGCGCACGACGGCTCCCCGCCCGGGGGAGGACGTCACGAGACCCTCCATCTCCAGCCGGGGGAGGGCCTCGCGCAGCGGGACGCGGCTGACGTCCAGCTCGCGGGAGAGCCGGGCCTCGGGCAGGCGGGAGCCCTGGGCGTAGGTGCCGCTGATGATCCCCGAGCGCAGCCGCAGGTGGATGCGATCGGGCAGGGACGCCGTGGTCTCGGGCGATGACGGGCTGGCGACGATCACTGACAGAGGTTACGCGTCGCCTGCTCCTCTCGCCCGGTCCGCACCCGTCCGGCGGCACCGGCGCGAGCCGCCGCCAGGTCTCCCGGGGTGCCGCAGTCGATCGCCACGGCGTCCGTGACGTGCAGGTCGAGACGGCCCGCCGCGTCGAGGTCGCGCCACAGCACCTCGTAGAGACCGCTCGGGACGGCGGCCAGCGTGGCGAGGTCCGGGGCCGGGAGCAGGCACGACCCGACGTAGCGCAGGGGCCGGCCGTCGGGCGCGCGGAAGTCCGCCCGTGCCGAGCCCGCCGGTGCGCACAGCAGCAGGCACCGCTCGCCGTCCCAGGCCGCCGTCATCTGCTGGAGGACCTGCGCCCCGTCGGGCATCCAGACGTCGGCGTTGGTCACCAGCGCACCGCGACCGCCGAGCCAGGGGGCCAGGGCGCCCAGCGCCCCGGCGGTGCCCAGGGCCAGCGGCTCCTCGAGGGACACGTGCGCGCGCCCGGCGACGGCGGCGGCGAGCTGCCCGGCGTGGTGGTGCGCGTTCACCGCGAGACGCTGGGGCCCGGCGCCCACGACGGCCTCCAGCCGCTCCAGCGCCCCGGCGACCAGCGGCCTCCCGCCCACCTCGACGAGCGCCTTCGGCAGGTGGTCGGTCAGCGGCCGGAGCCGGGTCCCGGCCCCGGCGGCGAGCACGACGCCCGCGAGGCCCGAGCCGCTCTGCTCCTCGGCTGCCGCGTCGTGCACCTCGTCCATGTCGGCCCTGTCGTCGCTGCTCAGGACACGGGGCCGAGCACGGCGCCTTCCCGGGCGCCGTGGCGGGCGGCGCGGTCGGCGAGGGCCAGGATCTCCCGGGTGGGACCGTCGGCGGCGGGGCCGCCGTCGACCCCGGTCACCACCTGCTCGGGGGTCAACCACCGCGCCTCCACGGCCTCGCCGCCGGGCGCGACGTCGGGCAGCGAGCCCACGTCGATCCGGTAGACCACGTCGACGCGGCGCAGCGCGGCGTTGACCTGCGTGGTCAGCGGCAGCCCGACGCGCACGCGCAGGCCGGTCTCCTCGCGGACCTCGCGCTCGACGCCGCGGTGGGGCGGCTCACCGGCGTCGAGCAGGCCGCCCGGCAGCGACCACCCGGACCGGTGCGGCTGGGAGAGCACGAGGACCCGCCCCTCGTGGACGAGGACCAGCACGGCCCCCACGGTGAAGCCGGGGGTCGCGGCGCGCACGAGCCCGCGCCGCACGGGAGCGGGCATGCGACGGAAGGCCGTGAGCGCTCCGTGGTGGGCGCTCCTGCGCCAGGACGTGGTCACGGAACCCACGCTATCCCCGGGCTCACGGCGTGAGGTCTCCCGGAGGTGGACCCCCGGTCTGACGCTCTCCTCGGGAGGGGTCCATCATCGTGCTTCGACTCGCGGCGACGTCGCCGCGACGGATCATCGATCGAGCACAGCGAGGTGGTGGACGTGGACGTCCCGGTTCTGGCCCAGGCTGCTGTGGACCTGAGGCTCGGTGTCAAGTGGTACGACTACACGTTCGTCGTCATCTACTTCACCCTGGTGCTGGGCATCGGGCTGGCGGCGCGCAAGTCCGTGGCCTCGTCGCTGGACTTCCTGCTCTCGGGGAGGTCCCTGCCCTCGTGGGTGACGGGCCTGGCGTTCATCTCTGCGAACCTCGGGGCCATCGAGCTCATCGGCATGACCGCCAACGGCGCCCAGTACGGCATCCCCACGGTGCACTACTACTGGATCGGTGCGATCCCGGCGATGGTGTTCCTCGGCATCGTCATGATGCCGTTCTACTACGGCAGCAAGTCGCGCTCCGTGCCCGAGTTCCTCGGCAAGCGTTTCAACCTCACCACCCAGCGGGTGATGGGCGTGGTCTTCGCCCTCTCCTCCGTGCTCATCGCCGGGGTGAACCTCTTCGCGCTGGGCCTCATCATCGAGGCCCTCCTCGGGTGGTCGCTGTTCCTGGCGATCCCGGTCGCGGCGCTGGTGGTGCTCAGCTACACGTTCCTCGGCGGGCTCTCTGCGGCGATCTACAACGAGGTGCTGCAGTTCTTCGTCATCCTCGCGCTCCTCATCCCGGTGACGATCGCCGGGCTGGCGCGCGTCGGCGGGTACGACGGGCTGAAGGAGAAGATCCTCGACGCCCCCGGGGCCGGCGCCGAACAGCTCTCCGCATGGCCGGGCACGTCGCTGACGGAGATCTCCAGCAACTTCCTGTCGGTCCTCGGGATCGTCTTCGGCCTCGGCTTCGTCCTGTCCTTCGGGTACTGGACCACCAACTTCGCCGAGGTCCAGCGCGCGCTGTCCGCGCGCAACACCGCCGCGGCCCGCCTGACCCCGATCATCGGGGCGTACCCGAAGGCGCTGATCGCCCTCGTCATCATCATCCCGGGGATGGTCGCGGGCGTCCTGGTCCCGCAGATCGCCGACCTCAAGGAGGGCGGGGACGGCAGCGGGGCCACCTACAACGACGCGCTGACCCTGCTGCTGGGCGAGGTGCTCCCGAACGGCGTGCTCGGCGTGGCCGTCGCCGGGCTGCTCGCAGCGTTCATGGCGGGGATGGCGGCCAACATCTCCTCGCTGAACACGGTGGTCACCTACGACATCTGGCAGGACTGGGTCCGCCCCGGGCGCTCCGACGGCTACTACCTCAGGGTGGGACGCGTCGTCACGGTGGTCGGGAGCGTGCTCGCCATCGCGACCGCCGCCCTGGCGAGCAGCTTCAGCAACCTCATGGACTACATCCAGGCGCTGGCGTCCTTCTTCAACGCCCCGCTCTTCGCGATCTTCATCCTGGGGCTGTTCTGGAAGCGGATGAGCCCGACGGCCGGGTGGACCGGGCTCCTGTCCGGCACGGTCGCGGCGGTCACCGTCGACGTCCTCGTCCGGATGGGCATCATCCCGGTCTCCAACCAGGCGGGCAGCTTCCTCGGCGCCTCCGCCGCGTTCGTCGTGGGCGTGGGCGTCGGCGTGCTCGTCTCCCGGTTCCAGGCGCCCAAGCCCGACCGCGAGCTGGTCGGCCTGGTCTGGTCGCTCACCGAGCGCCAGAAGAAGGCGGACCTCGCCCCGGAGGACCGCGGCTGGTTCCGCTCCCCGGTGGTGCTCGGCGCCGGCGTGCTGGTCCTCGTCGCCGTCCTCTACGCGTTCTTCTGGTGAGGGCGACGCCGATGACCGACGATGACCGCCCACCGCTGCGCACGGCTCGACGAGGAGGACCAGATGACTGACGAGACGATCGACGGCGACGCTGCCGCGAACCCGGAGGTCACCACCGACACGTCGGCGGCCGCCACCCTGTTCGACCTGAGGACGGTGATCGCCGTCCTGTTCGGGACGTTCGGGATCATCCTGCTGCTCGTCGCCTTCTTCGACACCACGCAGGCCGAGCTGGACAAGGCCGGTGGCCTGGCCATCAACCTGTGGACCGGCATCTCCATGCTGGTGGTCTCGGCGGTGTTCCTCCTCTGGGTGAAGACCCGGCCGCCGCTGGCCGCCGCCGCGGAGGAGCGGGACACCACGAGGTCCGATGACTGAGCAGCCGCGGACCGTCGCGGCCGCCGGCACGGGCCTCTGTACGGGTGAGTGACTGTGAGACGTCACTCACCGTTCACACACAGGTCTGGTGCTGGCCACCGAGGCCGCGGAGGCTGGTCACGTGCTCGTCATCGGACACCGCGGTGCCCCTGGATACAGACCTGAGAACACCCTGGCCGCGCACGAGCTGGCGGTGCTCCTGGGTGCCGACCGGGTCGAGTGCGACGTGGTGCCCACCGCGGACGGGGTGCTCGTGGTCCGCCACGAGTCCGACCTCACCGCCAGCACCGACGTCGCCTCGCGCCCCGACCTCGCCCACCTGAGGCGCCGCTCCGGAGGGTCGACGGCGAGCGGGCCCCGCGGCTGGCACGTCGAGGACATGACCCTGGAGCAGGTGCGCTCGGTGCGCGCCGTGGAGACCGCGCCGGTCCTCCGGCCGGGATCGACCGTCTACGACGGCCGGTTCGGCGTCCCTACGCTCGCCGAGCTCTTGGACAGCGTCGCCGTGGTGCGGGCGCGCACCGGGCGGGACGTCAGCGTGGCCGTGGAGGTCAAGGACCCCGTCCTGTTCGCCCGCCGGGGGCTCGACGTCGCGGCCCTGCTCGAGGCCGACCTCTCCGCGGCCTCTGCGTCGGGCGTGCCGGTGGTCGTCCAGTCCTTCGACCCGCGCTTCCTGAAGCGGGTCAGCGGGTGGGGGGTCCCGCTCGTCCAGCTGGTCCACTCCTGGCCGCGAGGCCGCGCCGTCCCTGACGGCGGGGACGCCCCCGGAGCACCGGGCTGGCCGAGGGCGGCAGCCATGTGCAGCGACGCCGGCCTCGCCGAGGTCGCCCGCTACGCCCGCGTGCTGGCGCCCCGCAAGGACCTGGTGATGCCCGACGGCCCCGACGGCCCCGACGGTCCCGATGGCTCCCGGGGCGAGCCCACGGACCTCGTCGCGCGCGCCCACGACCACGGCCTCGACGTGCACGTCTTCTCGCTGCGCAACGAGAACGTTCACCTGCCCGCCCGGCTGCGGAGCGGGACGCACCCCGCCGCGCACGGTCGGGCCCTCGAGGAGTATGCGGCGCTGATCGCCGTCGGCGTGGACGGGGTCTTCAGCGACCACCCCGACACCGCCGTCGAGGCGGTGCGCGGCGCCGCGGGCCGCCGCTCGCTCGCCGCCCTGGCGTCGACCTGCTCCTGGCGCGGGGCGCTCGTCCCCGCCGGGCGCGGACCCGCCTGATCAGGTAGGAGTGGCCCATGGCGACCCTCTGCGTGACCGGCTCCACCGACGGGATCGGGCGGGCCGCGGCCACGCGCCTGGTCGCCGCCGGGCACCACGTCCTGCTGCACGCGCGCAGCGCCGAGCGGGGGAGGAAGGTCCTCGAGCAGCTCGGTGGGCTGGCGCGCGGGAGCGGCGGGGCCGTGGACCTGGTGACCGGGGACCTCTCCTCTCTCGACGAGGTGCGCTCGCTCGCCGAGCAGGTGCTCGCGCACGAGCCGCTGGACGCGCTCGTCCACAACGCCGGGGTGTGGGTGCGCGGTCAGGTGCCGGCCTCGACCGTCGACGGCTACGAGACCACCTTCGCCGTCAACGTCCTCGCGCCGCACCTGCTGACCTCGCTGCTCGCCGGCTCCCTCGACCACGCGGGTGCCCGCGTGGTGTGGCTCGGCTCCGGGATGGCGCGCTCGGGCGCCAAGCACCTCCAGGCCTCACGCCTGCAGGAGATCGCCACCACCGCGACCCGCAGCGACCAGGACGCCAAGCGCGCCTACTCGACGTCGAAGGCGGCCGACGTCGCGCTGGCCCTGGGATGGGGCGCGCGCCTGGACCGGGCGACGTCCGCGGCGCTGGACCCCGGGTGGGTGCCGACGAAGCTGGCGAGCGCCGGGGCCTCCGGCAGCGTCGACGTGCCCGGGGAGGCGCTCGCGTGGCTGGCCGCGACGGCCCCGGCGCAGACCCTCGCCGCGTCGCCGTACGTCAAGGGCCACCAGAGCACGTCGGTCCCGGCGCCTCTGCGCGAGCGCGAGCTCCAGGACGCGCTGCTGGAGACCTGCGACCGCCTCGCCGGCGTCGCCTGAGCGCTGCGCCCGGGCACACTGGCTGCATGGCGACGACGGCTGAGGCGGGGCCCGGCGGCCTCCTGGACCACGCGCGAGACCTCTTGCAGGAGCGGAACCAGCGGATGACCGCCCCGCGCCGGGCGGTGCTGCTGGCGCTCGCGGCGCGCGGGGGCCACGTGGGAGCCGAGCAGGTGGTCATCGACGTGGCCGCCGCCGGGGTGCACCGCTCGAGCGTCTACCGGACGCTGGACGCGCTGACGGAGATCGGGCTCCTCCAGCACGTCCACCTGGGCCACGGGGGAACGGCCTACCACCTCACCGAGGCGCGCCACCCGCACGCCCAGTGCCGCTCGTGCGGGACGGTGGTGGACCTCCCGGTCGACCTGCTGGACGCGGTGCTGCCCGTCGTCACCGCTCGCAGCGGTTTCGTCCTCGACCCCCTGCACGTCGCCCTGTCGGGCACGTGCGGCGGCTGCGCCGAGGACGACGCGGCGCCGGTGCCGGTCAGGGACGGCGGTCGTCGCGGCCAGCCGTGATGCCGTCGTCCCAGCGCTGCTCGACGCGGCCCAGGCGCCACCACAGGAGCGCCACCACCCAGGTCCCGACGAACAGGCCGACGACGAGGAAGCCGACAGCCCCCAGGTCCAGGCTCCCGATCGCGTGCAGCGGCCCTGAGGTGATGCCCGTCCTGTCCACGAGGATCGAGATCAGCTCGATGCCCCCGATGATCAGCGCCACGGCCACCGACAGGGCCGTGATCACGATGTTGTAGTACACCTTGCGCACCGGGCGGGTCGAGGCCCAGCCGTAGGCGTAGTTCATGAGCACGCCGTCGGCGCTGTCGAGCAGGCTCATCCCCGCCGCGAAGAGCACCGGCAGCACCAGGATGGCGTACCAGGGCAGCGCCACCGCAGCGCTGGCCCCGGCCAGGACCAGCAGCGAGACCTCCGTGGCGGTGTCGAAGCCCAGCCCGAACAGCAGGCCCACGAGGTACATGCGCCGCGGCTGGCGCACTGCCGAGATCACCGGGCGCAGCAGGCGGTTCATCACTCCGCGGCGCTCCAGGTGCAGGTCCAGCTCGGCCTCGTCGAACTCCCCGCGCCGCAGCGCGGAGCGCACCTTGAGGATGGCGACCAGCGAGACCAGGTTGACCACGCCCTGCAGCACCAGGAAGGTCCCCGAGACCGCGGTGCCCGTCAGCCCGGCGACCTGCTGCAGGGTCGAGCCCTCGTCCTCCACCTGCCCGGCCAGGGCCCTCACGCCCAGCGCCAGCAGCGCGCAGAGCCCGAACACCACCGAGGAGTGGCCCAGGGAGAACCAGAACCCGACGCTGAGCGGCTTCTTGCCCTCGTTCACGAGC
>JBBSRD010000107.1:0-9102 GCA_038243415.1 Actinomycetales bacterium
ACCAGGTCCCCTGGCCGGCCGGACCCACCTGCACCTGCAACCTCGCGCCGCTGTGCCGGACCCACCACCGGATGAAGCACGACCGCAGTTGGAGCATGGCCACCAGTGCTCACCCCGACCCGACCATCACCTGGACGAGCCCCACCGGCACCACCTACGAGGTCACCCCCACCCGCCGCTGGACGGCCAACACCACCGACCCCCGCGCCGCGACACGAGCCGCCGAACGACGGAGAGCCGCACGAGCCCGACGCGGAGAGAACCCCGACGGACCAGACACGCTCAGCGTCACGTCCCTGCGGGACAGCGGACCCACCCGGACCGCCGCCACCACTGCCCCCGGATGGTGGCTCACCGATCCGAGCAGGCAACCTCCCTTCTAAAAGAGAGCCGTCGGACCGAGGAGCCAGTGCACCGGCTTAGCCCAGGCGGGTCATCACCGCGGTGAGGTCGACGACAGCGCCGTCCCCCGCCCTCGAGGACGGTGGTCCGACAAGGCCCGTCACCCCGCGCAGCAGCGGCACGTCAGCGACGCCGCGGCCGTGCCCGATCGCCACGTGGAGGTCGCCGGCCGCCTCGCCGCGGGCGACGTCGAAGGCGAACCAGCCCCCGGAGAACCACTCGACCCAGGCGTGACGGCCGGCACCGACCACGTGCCCGCGGGCTCCTGCGGCTCCCAGCGCTCCTGCTGCTCCTGACGCGTCCTGCGGGGCGAACCCGACGACGGCGCGCGCCGGCACCCCCACCGCGCGCAGCGTCCCCAGCGCCAGGTGGACCAGGTCCCCGGCGTCGCCGACGCCCACGACCCACGCCCGCGAGGCGCACGCTGCCGCGGACTCCGCCGCCGCGAGCGCCGGCGCGGCGTGGGGGCCCTGCCCGTCCCACGTCACCCGCGAGCGGACGAGGGCGCACACGGCGAACGCCACGTCGTCGGGCAGCGCGCCGTCGAAGAGCATCGCGCGGGCGGACGCGACGAGGTCGTCGAGCAGCGGGGACGCCGGGTGGAAGGCGATCAGCTCGGCCGCCTCCCCGCTGCTGGCGGCCCGCACCTCGTCCCACCCACCGCCCGGGAGCACGGCACCTGCCCGGTCGACCTCGACGACCGACGTCGACGTGATGGCCAGGTGGTCGTGCTCCCCCTCGACCTCCAGGGCCGTGACGTGCGTGCCCCAGTGGTCGAGGTGGCTGACGCTCCACACCTCGGGATCGACGACGAGCGACGTCCGACGAGGGTGCTGGACGCCGGTGGTGGCGGGGGTGGCGCGCACCTCGTGGTGCCCGCGCTCCACCGGCCCGGCGTAGCGGACGTCGATGGTGGTCTCGAGGCGGACCGTCGCGCTCATCCGGCGTGGACGAGCCAGGAGGCGGGGGCAGCCGGCCGCAGGCAGGCGTCCTCGACGCCGCGGGCGACGGCCGAGGCGCTCCGACGGACCTGGCGCGAGATCCCCGCGAGATCGCTCAGGGTGGTCTCGACGGGCTGGTACTCCAGGGTGGTGCGCGTGCGGACGAGGCGCTGGCGGGGGGCGTCGAGGGCGTCGCGGCGCACCCCTCCCACCTCGAGGCCGTCGAGCGCCTCCTCCGCCGCGGTGAGCGCGGCGACCACGGACCGGGGCCACGAACGGTCCAGGAGCAAGGTCGCGGCGGCCTGCTCCGGTGAGCACCGGTCCGTGCTGGCCGGCGGCGCACCGGCGGCCTCCAGGGCCGCGCTCCAGACGTCCGCGGCGAGGGGCTCGTGCATCGCCGCGGCGACGAGGAGCTGCGAGGACGACGAGGCCCGCTCGAGGGAGCTGCCGAGGCGCAGGAACCACCACGACTCGTCCCGCCGGCAGCCCGCGTCGGCGGAGCCCACGACCACCGCGGTGCGCTCGCGGACCCAGGCGAGGAAGACGCTCGGCTCCTTGCCGCGCCACCTGCCGGCCGGGACCGCGGACCGGGTGGCCTCGAGCACCTCGACCACCTGGGCGGGCAGCACCTCGCGGGCCTCGTGGGCGCTGGCCCTGGCAGCGGCCCACGCGCCCAGGACCGAGGCGGTGCACGCCTCGTCGTAGCCGAGACGCTCGAGGAGGCACGGGTGCGGGCCGTCGTCCGCGGCAGCGCTGCCGGTCAGCGCGAGCAGGTCGGCGACGAGCCGGTCGCGACGCTCCGGACCCACGGCGCCGACGAGCGCCAGGTGCAGCGAGAGCAGCCGGCCCGTGCCGTCGGCCCGCTCGACGCGGCGCCCCAGGTCGAAGACCGCGCGCGCCGGACGGGTCAGCACGGCTCCCCCACCAGGGCCTCGGCGCGCAGGCGGTGGAAGCCAGGGGGGTCGGGCGGATCGCGCAGGTCGAGCCCGCCGGCGACCGGGGCCCCTGCCCGAGAGGTCCCTGGAGCGGGGGTCCGCGGCCCTGACGGCCCCGGGCCGGGGGTCGGTGGCCCGGGCACCCGCGAGGCCGACGCGTCGATCCGCCGGTCCCACGCGCCGGTGGCCGTCGACGTCGTGCGCGTGCGCGCTGCCGCGGTCATGCCGGTCTGCAGCACCGGTCCGGGCCCGGCGTCGTCCCGGGCGCGCCCCGCCACCGCCACGCGGACCACGTCTCCGGCAGCGGCGACGAGCACGCGCACCACGTCGTCGCCCGGAGCGGCGAAGGGAGCGTCGCCGAGGAGGGGCTCCTCGCCGAGGTGGAAGCGCACGAGGTCCCCGAAGCGGGAGCGGAGACGGACGTCGTCCGCGAGGGGAGCACCGAGGGCCCCGACCAGCGCCAGGCTTCCCGAACGCACCGCGGTGAGCAGCCCCGGGCACCCCGCGGTGACCGCCGAGGGGTCGCCACCGACGACCGGGTCCAGCCGGTCGTCGGCCACGGGACGCACGAGCACGTGCACGGGGACCTGGCCCGCGGTGGTGGCGAGCAGGAGCTGGCCGCGCACCGAGCGCAGGTCCGCGGGACGGACGGCCGCGAGCCCGTGCCGCTGGGCGAAGGACCACCAGGGGGCGGAGGCGCCGGGGGGCAGGAGGACCGCGACCGTGGGGTCGCGGACGTCGGGCGGGGCGCAGGCCGCCAGGGCGCTCACGACGTGCTCGCTCCAGCCGGCGGCAGGTGTCGCGCCGTTCGCACCGACCAGGTCCGCGGTGCGGGCCCAGGGAGCCAGCGTGCCGACGCGGCTGTCGGTGACCCACCACCGGCCCTGGGGACCGCGGACGAGGTCGAGGGCGGTCAGGGGCGCCCACCGCTGCGGGGGCGGCGCCGCGGCGGCCTCCCGCGAGAACCCGGGCGCGGTGGTGAGCAGGCCGTGGCTCACCACCCCTCCGCCGACGGCACGGCGCGCGCCGTAAGCGTCTGCGAGGAACGCCTCCACGCCGCGCACCCGCTGTGCCAGGGCGATCTCCAGCTCATGCAGCTCGCCTGCGTCGGGCAGCGCGGTGAGGTCCGCTCGACTCGTCGGCGCGGGGCTGGCGGGCTCCGAGGGGTCCGCCGACGGGTCCTCGGGCGAGGGCAGGGCGGGCATGTCCGGGACGCTACCGACGCCTGAGGCCGTTCGCGGGGATCTCGCGCTGCGAGCCCTGGTATCGTGCAACGCAGCCGACCGTGTCTCGTCGCGCGCCAGCCACATCCTGGTGGCGGGGCGCTCAGCACGGGCGACGCGGCCGGCGAGATCGTCGAGAACCACCTCGGGACGACAACCCGGGCACCATCCCCCGACACTGTGAGGCAGGACGAGCACGCGTGGCAAACATCAAGTCGCAGATCAAGCGCAACCGCACCAACGAGATCGCTCGCGCCCGCAACGCCTCGGTGAAGTCCGAGCTGCGCACGTTCGTGCGTCGCGTCAAGGCGTCCGTGGCGAGCGGTGACGCCGAGACGTCGACCACCGCCCTGGCGGCGGCGAACCGCAAGCTGGACAAGGCCGTCTCCAAGGGCGTCATCCACAAGAACCAGGCGGCGAACCGCAAGTCCTCGCTCGCCAAGCAGGTCTCCTCGCTGAAGGCCTGACACAGCGCGCCGCCGGCCGTCCCGGCCGGCACCGACCACGCCTCCGAGCCCTCACGGGCCGGGGGCGTCGTCGTTCCCGGACGTGGTCGAGCATCGAGCGGCGATCGGCCGGGGATCGATCGGCCGCAGGTCAGCCTCGGGCCCTGGTGATCGTCACGACCGCCCGCTCGACGGCGTAGACGGCGTCGCGGGACCCGCCCTTGGCTGCCTCGTCGGCGTCGGCGAGCGCGAGGATCGCGACCTTGATGCCCTCGGGGGTCCACCCGCGCAGGTCGCTACGCGCCCGCTCGACCTGCCAGGGCGCCATGCCGGCGCTGCGGGCGACGTCGGCGTCACGACCGCGCCCCGCGGCGGCGACCTTCACCATGGCGCGGACCTTCATGGCCAGGGCCGCGATCATCGGGATGGGGTCCACGCCGGCTTCGACCGCCTGGCGCGTGAGGGTGAGGGCGTCGCGGCTGCGACCGGCGATGACGGCGTCGGCGACGGCGAACCCCGTCACCTCGGCGCGCCCCCCGTAGTAGCGCTCGACGTCCGCCTCGTCGACCGGGGTGCGTCGCCCTGTCGCCGGGACGTCGTCGACGAGCTGCGCGACGGCGGCGGCGAGCTCGCGGACGTCGCCGCCGAGCGCCGCGTGCAGGGCGTCCAGCGCTGCGGGGGTGGCGGTCCGCTGGGCGCGGGCGAACTCCTGCTGGAGGAAGCCGCGCTGCTCGCGGGCGGTCTTGACGGGCGGGCACGGGACCACGACCGCGGTGGGCAGCGCCTTGACCGCGTCGAGGACCGCCTTCGCGCGCTGGCCCCCGGCGTGGCGCAGGACGAGCACCACGTCGTCGGGGACGTCCCCCTGGGCCGCCCGGGCCAGGTGGGCGCGCAGGTCCGTCACGGCGGCGTCGGAGGCGGACTCCAGGCCCGAGAGCTGCACCAGGCGGGGCTCGCCGAACAGGGACGGGGACGTCCACGTGGCGAGCTGTCCGACCTCGTAGAGACCGGCGTCGACCGTGACCACCTCGACGTCGGGGTGGAGGATCCGCTCGGCCTCGACGACGGCGCTCAGGGCCCGCTCCGCGAGGAGGCCCTCCGTGCCGGTGACGAGGACCACCGGCGCGGGGGCCGCGTCGAACCACGCCAGCTCGCGGGCCCCCGCCGTGCGACGGGTGCTGGGCCGGGATGAGGGGGCAGAGCCGCGGGTCGCCACCTCCCCAGGGTGCCAGGGCAGCCGGACAGCCCTCCGCGCACCACCTGCGCCACCAGCGGCGGCGCGCCGACGAGCAGCACCGTGGCCGCGGCGAGCGCCACCGCGCCGCGCAGGCCCCCCGGCCACGGCAGCGTGGTCACCGGCGTTCCCGCAGCGGTGCGCGCCACCAGCGCGATCCACCCGGTCCCGAGCCCGGCCACCCACGCCAGGCCGGCGGCCCCGAGCGGCCACACCGGGGCGAGGAGCGTCGCGGCGAGCCCCACGACGGTGCTCGGGCCCACCACCGGTGCGGCGGCCGCGTTGGCGACCACCGCGAGGGCGGGCACGCCGTCGTCCAGCAGGAGGATGACGGGCCCGCAGACGGCCTGGGCGGCCAGCGGGATCGCCAGCGCCACGGCGAGCGGGCGGGGCACCCAGCGCTCCAGGGTGAGCGCCCACGGCCGGGCGAGGAGCAGCAGCGCTCCGGTGGCCAGGACCGAGAGGGCGAAGCCGAACGAGCGCGAGAGCCACGGGTCGGCGACGAGCAGCGCCGTGGCGGCCACGCCGAGAGCGGGCAGGCCGGCGCCGCGGCGGGCGGAGAGGACACCGAGGAGCCCGATGACGCCGGTGAGCGCGGCCCGCAGCACCGACGGGTCCGGCCCCGCGAGGCCGGCGAAGGCGAGCAGCGCCGCGCCCGCCACCACCACGCGCACCCGCCGCCCCAGACCCACCAGCGCGGCGAGCGCCACGACCGCGCCGAGGACGAGCGCGACGTTGGCCCCCGACACCGCGGTGAGGTGCGTGAGCCCCGTGGCGCGCATGGCCTCCTCCAGAGAGGGCGGGAGCGCGGAGGTGTCCCCCACCACGAGCCCCGGCAGCAGGCCGCCCGCGTCGTCGCTCAGCGGCGCGCACGCCTCCCGGAGACCGGTGCGCAGGTGGGCCACGACGCCGGCCCACCCGTCGGGCTGGGACAGGATCCGGGGCGGCCCGCGCGTGAGCACCAGCGCGCGCACCGGGTCAGCGCGCTCCGTGGCCTCGAGCCGGCCGAGCCCGGAGACGGAGGTGCCGCGCTCGAGGGAGGACCAGCCTGAGCCGCCGACGACCACCACCGGGGTCCTGGCGGGGACCGCAGCTCCCCCGGCGCGCGCGACGGCCACCACGCGGGCCCGGACGACCCACCGCGGCGGCGCCGAGGCGCTCCAGCTCCGCTCCGGCGGTGAGACCGGGCGCGGCTGACCGGTGACCAGGAGGGTGAGCCGCGCCGTGTCCCCCGACCCGACCAGGGCGGGGACCGGGCCGGCGCGGGTCACGGCGCCGGTCGCGACGACGGAGGCCGCCACGAGCGCGAGCACGATCGCCCCGGCGGCGGCCGTGCCGAGGAGGCCGGGAGGCAGCGGGCGCGGTGAGGACGGGGACGTGCGCGACGCTGCTCGCCGCGAGGTCTGGGCTGCCAGCAGGATCACGCCAGCGATCGCCAGGGCGGCGAGGCCCGCGAGGACCACCACACCGTCGGCAGCCGCCACGAGGGCCCACGCCCCGGCCCACGCGAGCGTGAGCACCGGAGCGAGCCGCAGGTCCAGCGGGCTCGCCGGGGCGGGGGCCTGGGCCGGCGCGGACGCGGCCGACGCCCTGGCGTGCGCCTTCCTCACACCCGGACGAGAGGGGTGAGGCTGGCGAGGACGGCGTCGCCGATGCCCGGGACCTCGACGATCTCCTCCACGCTGGTGAACGGGCCGTTGGCCTCGCGGAAGTCCACGATCCGCTGTGCCAGCACCGGGCCGATCCCGGGGAGGGCGTCGAGCTCGGTGGTGCCGGCAGCGTTGAGGTCGACGAGCCCGCCCACCGCGCCGCCTGCAGCGGTCCGCGCGCCCGTCCCGCCGCCGCCGGCGGGTGCAGCGGGCGTCGGCGCCGTCTCACCGGGGCGCGGCACGACGACCTGCTCCCCGTCACCGATGGGCCGGGCGAGGTTCACCCCCGCCGGGTCGGCCTCCGCGGTGAGCCCCCCGGCGGCGGAGACCGCGTCGGCCACGCGCGAGCCGGCCGCCACCTCCACGACGCCCGGGGCCACGACGGCGCCGACGACGTGCACGGCCATCGGTCCCGGCGAGGCGCTCGCGTCAGGCTGCTGCGGCGGCAGACCACCGGGCGGCGGACTGCCGGCCGGCGCGGGTTGCTCCCCGCTGGGCCCGGCTGCCGGGACCGAGGCCGCCGCGGGGTCGATCGCGGGCTGCACGGTCTCCTCCGGCGTCGTGACGGCCGCCCGCACCACCAACCCGGCGGCCACGAGGAGCGCCACGACGAGGAGCGCGAGCGCCGCTCGGGGCGTCACCCCCCACCTGGCCGGGCGCGGTGGGGGGTCAGGCGCGTGCCTCGCGAGGTCGTAGGGCTCGCCGCCGCTGACGCCCACGAGCCGGCGCCCGCTCTCGAGCTCTCCGAGAGGGCTCCATCGCTCATCCGTGATCATCGGGCGAGCGTGCGCGCTCCGGAGGAGCGGTCACCGCGACCGAGGCTGTGCCTGTGGATGGCGCAGTGCCGGTGGGGCGCGGCTGTGGACAGCTCGACGCCGCAGGGTGTCGCCCTGTCAGGCGACGAGGGCGTCCACGAGGCGCACGCTGCCGAGGAGCGACAGCCCGGTGGCCCGGCGCACCGCCCGCAGCGCCTGGACCCGCTCCCCCTCGGCGTCGAACGAGCGCACGCGCTCGGCCACCACGGGGTCGAGGTCGCGGGCCATCTCGTCCCAGGAGGTGAACAGCGTCCGGCCCGCGGCGAGGTGCCGGACGGCCGCCGAGGCCTCGAGCCGGCCGGTGGGCAGCTCCCGGCGCAGCATCCGCCGGGCCCTGGCGTGCTCGTCGTCCGCGCAGAGCATCCGGACGCGCTCCTGCACCGCCTCGGGGACCGGTGGCGCGACGGTCTGGCGCGCCGCCCACACCCGCACGGCGATCTGCAGGCCCATCCAGACGAGCAGCACCACCGCGACGACGGTCACGGCACGACCGCCACGAACACCGCGAGCAGCATCGCGTCCATGACCAGGACCGTCACTTCGCCGGCACGACGTTGACCAGGCGCGGCGCGCGCACGATGACCGTCCGCACCCCCGCGCCGTCCAGCGCACGTGCCACCCCGGGGGTGGCCAGCGCCCTATCGCGCAGCTCGTCCTCGCCGATGTCGGCGGGCACCTCGAGGCGGTCGCGCACCTTCCCGGCCACCTGCACCACGCACGTCACGGCGTCCTCGACGAGGAGCTCCTCGCACGCGAGCGGGAACGGCTCGCGCACCAGCGAGCGCTCGTGCCCGAGGCGCTGCCACAGCTCCTCGGCCACGTGCGGTGCCAGCGGGGCGACCATGAGCACCAGCGGCTCGGCCACCTCGCGGGGCACGGCGCTGAGGCGGGTCAGACCGTTGTTGAGCTCGGTCAGGCGCGCGAGCGCGGTGTTGAAGCGCAGCGCCTCGTAGTCCGCGGTGACCGCGGCCACCGTCTTGGCCAGGAGCACGGCGGTCGCGGCGTCGGGGGCCTGGTCGGTGACGGTCACCTCGCCGGTGGCCTCGTCGACGACGTTGCGCCACAGCCGCTGCAGGAACCGGTGCGCGCCGATGACCGCGCGGGTCTCCCACGGACGGGAGGCCTCCAGCGGGCCCATCGACATCTCGTACAGGCGGAAGGTGTCGGCGCCGTAGGCGGAGTACATGTCGTCGGGGGTCACGACGTTCTTCAGCGACTTCCCCATCTTCCCGTACTCGCGGGTGACGGGCTCGCCGTCGTAGAGGTAGCCCTCGGATCCGTCAGCACCGCCGGTCGCGACCACCTCGGCGGCCGGCACGTACGTGCCGCGGACGTCGGTGTAGGCGTCGGCCTGGACGTACCCCTGGTTGACCAGGCGCCGGAACGGCTCGGTCGAGCTGACGTGGCCCAGGTCGTGGAGCACCTTGTGCCAGAAGCGGGCGTAGAGCAGGTGGAGG
>JBBSRD010000108.1:0-9049 GCA_038243415.1 Actinomycetales bacterium
CAGGCGTGCCGGGGCAGGCTCGGCAGCGGGTGAGGCACACCGATCCTGGCCACCGCACCGGTGGTGCCAGGCATCGCCGACGATGAAGGAGCGGACGTTGCGAGAGGGCCCAGAAGGCACGGGCGAGGGTTCGGCGCGCGGCGCACGGCGCGCCGACGCGGACCTGCGCCCCGGTGGCGACCAGCCAGGCGCACAGAGGACCCCCGAGGCAGAGCCCGAGCTGCTCAGCGTGCGCGGTACCCGCTCGGCAGGCACCGCCGACCACGAGCAGGCCTCCTCCGACGAGCCGGTGCTCGTGCTCACCTCGCCCTCCGGCCAGGTCTTCCACCTCCCCGTCGACGGCTCGCTGCGCGCGGCCGTCCGCAGCGCCAGCGCTCCCCCGCAGGCACCCACGGGGACCTCCGCGGCGCGCCTGCGCCCCAAGGACATCCAGGCACGCATCCGCGGCGGCGAGTCCGCGGAGGAGGTCGCCGATGCGGCGGAGGTCCCCCTCGACACCGTGGAGCGCTACGCGGGGCCGGTGCTCGCGGAGCGCGCCCACGTGGCGACGCTCGCCCGGGCGACGGTGGTGCGCACCGCCCGGTCGCGCCCCTCGCTGGAGGACCTCGTCCGCCACCGTCTGGCCTCCCGCGGGGTGGCCCTCGACGGCGTGACGTGGGACGCCTGGCGCCGCGGCGAGGCCGGCTGGGTCCTGCAGGTCGGGTTCCGCGCGGGCACCCGCGACCGCGTGGCGCAGTGGCGCTACGACCCTTCGGCCGAGCACGTCGAGCCCCTCGACGACGAGGCCCGCTGGCTGTCCTCCTCCCACGAGGCCGAGACCGGCCCCCGCAACAGCCGGCTCAGCGCGGTGCGCGTCTTCGACGTCGAGGCCGACGGCGGCCTGGACCAGGAGCGGCCCGACGACACCGGCCCCCTCCCACCGACCCTCTCCCCGAGCCCGCCCGAGCTCGCCGGTGACGCCGGCGCCGACGCCCGCCCCGGCTCCGGCCCGGCCGCCGACGACGACACGGCCGACGACCACGACGAGGTCGCGGCCCGCACGATGGACCTCCTGGACGCGCTGAGCGACCGCCGCGGTCGCCGCCAACCCATGACGGACCTCGACATGGACGACCTGGACGACGACGCGTCGCCGCTGGACGACATCACCGACGCACCCGGGGCGCCCGGCGGTACCGGCGGTGAGGACGGCGGCCTCGGCCCCGGCTACGGCAGCGGCTTCCCCGCCCACATGAGGGGCGGCCCGGGCGCGAAGCCTCCGCGGAGCACCTCGCACCTGAGATCGGTCGCCGCGTCCGTCGAGGACGACGCCGCGGGCGACGGGGACGGGGCGGACGGTCCCGGCCTGGTCGCGGCCCCGGTCGACGCTGACGCCGGCACGCGCGCCGAGGTCGACACCACCCACGAGATCGACGCCGTCCCCGGTGCCGACGATGAGACCGACGGCCCCACGTCGAGCACCGACGCCCGGTGGTGGCAGCGCCCCGCTGCCGTCTCCCCGGCAGCGGGGACCGCAGAGCCGCCCGAGCCCCCCGAGCCGTCAGAGGACCCCGGGCCGCAGACCCCCGTCGACGACGCGCCCCGCGAGAGCTCCTTCGACGGCGCCCCGGCTCTCCAGGGGGTCAACGCGTTCGGTCTGCCCACCCTTCGCGCCGACGGCGACGGCGACGCCGACGCGCCCCGCACGGTGGGCGCCTCGTGGGCCGCCCGCGGCGGTCTCCCGGAGCAGGGGTCGATCGGCGGGTGGATCGGCCCGTCGACGCCGATCGCCACCCCCGCTCCGCCGCCCGGAGCGCCCTCCCCCGGTGAGCCCGCGGCGTCGGGCGACGAGCCGGTCAGCGACGGTGCCAGCGACGACGGACCGGCCGGGCGCGCCACCGCGAAGGGCGACGGCGCCGGGCGCGGTCGACGCTCGGGTGCTGGCGCCACGCCAGCCCGGGCCGGTACCTCGCGGTCGCGGGGCGGTCGGCGCTCCTCGGTGCCGAGCTGGGACGAGATCGTCTTCGGCAGCCCCGGCGAGCAGCCGCCGGAGGACTCCGACGGCTGAGCCGCTGGACCGGGCCCCGGGCCGCGCCGCCGGCGGCGGGCCGGGCCTCCTCTACAGGGCCCGGCCCGCCACGGTGAGCAGGGGGACGCGCACCTCGGCGTCGGTGAGCGCGCCGTGCATCCCGACGAGGTCGGCGAGGGCTGCGCGCTGGAACCGCGAGTCGTGCACGGAGATCGGGGCGCGCGCCGCCACGACCACGTCCCCGATGCGGGGCAGCACGTGCTCCGCGACGGGCCCGAACCATCCGGCGTCGCGGGCCTCCTCGCGCAGGAGCACGTCGAGGTCGTCGCCGAAGCGCCCCCGCCACGTCGCCGCGACGTCGCCGGCCGCGCCGGGGCGGCAGTAGAGCATGGGGGCCCGCGGCTCGCCGCCCGTGAGCTCGACGCCGGCAGCGAGCTCGGCGTCGTGGGCCAGGTCCGTGCGCGACGAGGTGGGGATGTCCACCATCCCGTGGTCCGCGGTGACCACCATCAGGGCGTCGCCGGGCAGGCGGGACGCCAGGGCGGCGACGGCCTCGTCGACCTCCTCGAGCGCAGCGCCCCACGCGGTGGAGGCCACCCCGGAGGTGTGCCCGGCCTTGTCCACGTCACCCCAGTAGAGGTAGACGAGCGATCGGGGGCTCGCGCTCAGCGCGGAGAGCGCGGCCTCCACGCGGTCCGGCAGGGTTCGTGCGGACCGGTAGCGGCCACCGCGCAGCGCGGCCTCGGTGAGGCCCGAGCCGTCGAAGTGCGCCGGGCCGACCCGCGTGACGTCGACGCCGGCCGCCGCGACCTGCGTGAAGACGGGCGGGTGAGGCTGCCACGTACGGGGGTCGGGGCCGCCCTCCCAGGAGAGCTCGTTGAGCAGCGAACCGCTGCCGGGGACCCGCACCTGGTAGCCGTTCATGCCGTGGGCCCCGGGAAGGAGGCCGGTGCCCAGGCTCGCGAGCGACGTCGCCGTGGTCGAGGGGTAGCTGACGTCGAGCACCGCGGAGACGGACGCCAGCCCGGCCACCGGCGAGCCGGCGAGCATCGATCGCAGCGTCGGGGCGTGCCCGCTGCGGGCCCGGAGGATCTGCTCGCCGAGCCCGTCGACCAGCACCACGAGCACGCGCGGCGCCGGGGGGAGGCCCAGGGCGGCGAGGGCGTCTGCGCGAGCCTCGGCGCCGGTCACGGGCGTGCCGAGGGCGCCGGCCACGGCCGGCAGCACGTCGGCGAGCGTCCCGACGGCCGCCGGGGAGGGAGCAGCCTGCAGGGGTCTGGTCGGTGAGGTCGTGGTCGGCCCGCTCACTCCTCGTCGGCCCCCGCCGCAGCCGAGGCCTCGTCGACGCGGCCACCGCGGACCGCCACCGCGACGGGCGCGCCTCCGCTGAGAGGACGCGTGACCTCGGTGAGGCTGCGGGCGAAGCGCACCGCGGCCCGCACCGCGTCGGCGCCCTCGGCGTCCGCGGAGACCCGCAGGGAGACGTCCTCGCCGGCGACGGTGCCGGTGTAGCCGTGGTCGGCCTCGCAGTCCGGGTCGCCGCAGCCCGCCGGCTCGAGGTCCACGCGGCGCAGCGTGCCCCAGGACAGCCCCAGGACCAGCTCGGCGGGCGCCTGGCCGCTGCGGTAGCGCGCGGGGTCCACGACCCGGTGGGAGACGACGACCGAGCCCACCTGGTGCAGCGGCACGGACTCCACCGAGGACGCCGCGACGGGCGGGGTGCTGGTGCTCGGCCGCGGCGCGCCAGCCTCCACGACGGCGTCTCCGTGGTGGTCGTCGACGTGGGCGACGAGCAGGCGCGTGGGCGTCAGCACCATCACCGTGACGTGGCGACGGACCTCGTCGGTGTCGAAGGTGGTCTCGAGGTGGACGAAGTGGTCCATGACGACCTCGTCGGCCAGCGAGAGGGCCACGAGGTCGGTGACCAGCGCCGGGTAGTACCCGCCGCGCTCGATCTCGCGGACGAGCTCCGGGGGGAGGTCGCCGGACGCAGGGCGCGGGTCTCCCGGCCCCTGGCCGTTGTTGGCGCCGCCGGCGCGGCCCCGGCGCACCCTCCCCACGCGGGAGGACTGGCCTGGACGGGCGTCTGAGCTCTCGCGCATGGGCGTCATCATCCCCCACGAGGGCGCCGTCGTGGGTCCACGGGCACCGGGGCGGGTCGCGCGGCGCTCAGGACCCAGCGATCAGCGCGGCAGGGTGCGCAGGTCCAGGTGGGCCAGGGTGGCCGGCGGCGCCAGCTCGATGCGCGCCCCGAGGACGAGGGTCCCCCCGGGGCCCACCACGACGGGCTCGAGCACCGCGGAGGCCACCTCGGGCAGCTCGAACGCCATGACCGAGATCCTCGCGACCAGGTCCTCGAGGCTCGCGACGTCCACGGGCTCGGCGCCGCCGTAGCCGAAGAACCGCGGGGAGGAGCGCAGCGAGCGGACGAGGTCCCGGGCGTCCTCGCCGGTGAGCGGGGGCACCGCGTGCACCACGTCGCCCAGCAGCTCCGAGGCCTCACCGGCCACGCCGAGGCTGACGACGGGTCCGCACAGGGGGTCCTCGGCGCTGGAGAGCACGAGCGCCACCCCGCTCCCTGCGCCCTCCCTGCCTCTGGAGTCGGCCGTTCCGGCGGTGGCGGCGGTGTCGGTGGTGTCGGTGGTGTCGGTGGTGTCGATGCCGAAGCAGGCCAGCAGGGCCCCGCGCTCCGGCGCGCCGAGCACGCACGGGCCCTCGGCCGCACCCTCCAGCCCCCGGGCGACCAGGCGCCGGGCGTGGGCCGCGTCCACGCCCGGCGGGGCCACGGGAGCATCGTCCGGACGGTCGCGCCACGCGGCGTACCGCACGGCGGCGGCCAGGGCCGTCACGGCGTCCTCCGGCGTCGGGTAGGCCGGCAGGGCCCGGGTGCCGGGCATGCTCCCCTCTCCCCCGCCGACCACGCCGGGCACCCCCAGCAGGCAGGCGGCGACCGTCTTCGTGCCGGCGCCCGCCGCGGCGGCGACCACCCGGTCGACCGGCGTGCCGGCGTTGGCCAGCGGAGGGACGAAGCAGGCCAGCACGAGGTCGACGCCCGGGTCGCCCAGGGCCTCGTGCATCGCCGCGGTCATCTCCTCGGGGCCCGCCTCCGCGGACAGGGTGCGAGCGGGGACCACCTGGAGCCCCGCACCGAGGGCGGCCTGCGCCGCGAGGACCGCGAGCGCCTCGGAGTTGCCCACCACCGCGAGGCGAGGTCCGGCGGGCAGCGGCTGGTGGGCGAGCAGGGCGGTGACGTCGAAGAGCTGGTGGAGGGTCTCCACGCGGATGACGCCCGCCTGCCGCAGCAGCGCCGCGAAGGCCGCCTGCGGCGCGGAGGACGCGCGCACCGCCCGGCCCGCGGGCACCGACCAGGGGCTCGTCGCGGGCTTCACGACGACGACCGGCTTGACGGTGGCGAGGCTCCGGGCGACGCGGGAGAACTTGCGGGGGTTGCCGAGCGACTCCAGGTACATGCCCACCACCGACGTCGCCGGGTCGCTCGCCCAGTACTGCAGCGCGTCGTTGCCGGAGACGTCCGCGCGGTTGCCGGCGGACACGAACGTCGAGACCCCGAGGCGGCGCCGGCGGGCGGCGTCGAGCACCGCGACGCCCAGCGCCCCGGACTGGCTGAACAGGCCGATGGGGCCCGGCTCGGGGCTGCGCGGGGACAGCGAGGCGTTGAGGCGGACGGCCGGGTCGGTGTTGAGCGCGCCGAAGCTGTTGGGACCGAGCACCCGCATCCCTCCGGCGCGCGCCGTGGCGACGAGCTCGCGCTGCGCGGCAGCGCCCTCCTCGCCGATCTCGGCGAAGCCCCCGGAGACCAGCAGCAGCGCCCGGACCCCCAGGCCCGCGCACTGCGCGACGACGTGCGGGACGGCGTCGGCGGGCACGGCGACGACCACGAGGTCCGGCGTGGTGGGCACGTCGGCGAGCGTGGCCACCGCGAGCAGCCCGCCGACGCGGCGGGCGCCGGGGTGGACGACGGTCACGTCTCCGGTGAACCCGGCGTCCATGAGGTGGCGCAGCAGGGCCGAGCCGATGCCGCTGCCGTCACGGCCGGCCCCGACCACGGCGATCGAGCGGGGGGCGAGCAGCGCCCTCATGCTCGCGCCCTCGGCGCTGGTCTCACGGGCTCGGGCGGTGGCGAGCGAGGCGCTGGTGGTCTGCAGGTCCACCTCGAGCGTCATCAGACCGTCCTCGCTGAGCGAGGTCACCGCGTACCCGGCCGCCTCGAAGACGTCGAGCATCTGGTGGTTCTCCTCGAGGAGGTGGGCACGGAACGCCACGACCTCGTGCTCACGGGCGGCAGCGGCGAGGTGCTCGAGGAGCACCGAGCCGATCCCCCGCCGCTGGTGGGCGTCGGCGACGTTGAACGCGACCTCTGCCACGCCGCCGCCGAGGCCCTCGTAGCGCCCCACCCCGATGATGGCCTTGCCCACCTCCACGACGAGGGCCACGCGCTGGCGGTGGTCCACGGTGGTGAAGCGCTCGAGGTCCGCCAGGGACAGGCGCGGCATCTCGGCGAAGAACCGCAGGTACGTCGACCGGCGGGACTGGGCGACGTGGAAGGACTGGAGGGCGTCGGCGTCGGCGGGGGTGATGGGGCGCAGGTGGGCCGCGCCCCCGTCGCGCAGCGCCACGTCCGCCGCCCAGCCCGCGGCGCTCGCAGGCAGGCCCCCGTCCGCGCCCTCCCCCGTCACGCTCCGCACCGTAGCCCTGGCAGCCTCGCGCGCGTGGAGCTCAGCGCCGTCGTGGCGGCACGATCGATGACGCGGTCCTACGACCCGTCCCGGGAGGTCGGCGACGAGGCGCTGCTGACGCTGCTCGGTGCGGCCGCCACGGCGCCCAGCGCCGGGCTGACCCAGGGCTGGGACGTGGTGGTGCTGCGCTCAGGCCCAGCGCGCGAGGGGTTCTGGCGCAGCGCCGGGTCCGCCGAGCCGGGTGAGGAGGACCGCTGGACGGCGGGGATGCGCACCGCGCCGGTGCTGCTGGTGGTGGTGACCGATCCCGGCGCCTACGAGCGGCGGTACGCCGCGCCCGACAAGACCAGGGCGGCGGCGGAGGCCGCGGTGGAGAGGCCGGCTGGCGCTCCGGGCGAGGCCGGCGGACCGCCCGACGGACGCTCGCCGTGGTGGGACGTCGACGCCTCCATGGCGAGCCTGCTGGTGCTCCTCGCCGCCACCGACGCCGGCCTGGGCGCCTGCTTCTTCGGCGTCCCGCCCGCGCGGCACGCCGCCGTCCTGGGGTCGCTCGGGGTCCCGGCCGGCCGGCGGCTGCTGGGCGTCGTCAGCGTGGGCGTGCCGGCGCCGCACCCGCGCGGGCCGGCCGGTCCGCGGTCGCCGCACCGGCCCCGGCGTCGGACCGCGGTGCAGGTGGCCCACGAGGGGCGGTGGGGCGCGCCCTTCGAGGCGCCCGCGGAGCGCTGAGCGGGCCGCCCCGCTCGGGTCGGCACCGGGTCAGCGCAGGGCGCGCAACCAGCCGAGCGCCCGCGCCGAGGAACGCCGGGCCGCCTCCAGACGGACCGCGAGCGCCAGCACCCCCACCCCGGCGAGGCCGGTGGTGAGCCACAGCGGCGCGGCCGTGACGTAGGGGCCGATCTGGGCGGCGCCCACGACGAGCGCGGCGAGGGCCCCGAGCACCACGGGAGCCTGCCACCCGCGGCGGACCCCGGCCACGACCAGCACGACGCCGACCACCACGACGACGACGGCGCGCACGGTCTGCTCGCCCCAGGGGTCAGGGCTCAGCCCGGGGGTGGGGACCACGGCGTCGAAGGAGGCCACGGTGCTCGGTGCCAGCGCGGCGGCGAGCCCGGTGCCGATCGCCGCCCACGAGGAGAGCACGGGACGGATCCGCCACGTCAGCGCGCCCACGACCAGAGCGAGGGCGGCCGGCGGGAGCGACCACAGCTCTACGGGTGCGCCGTCGGAGAACGCCTCCCCTCCGAGCCACGTCCACCACGCGAGCGACACGGCGACGACGCCGAGCACGCGGGCCAGCGCCCGGCCCGGCAGCAGCGAGTACGCCAGCGCCTGGATCCCTGCGACCCCCAGCACGGCCTCCGCCGGGACGGAGGACGCGCTCGGGCGCGGCCGGCCGTCGAGCCCGCCGGTGAGGCGGGCGCTGCCGCCGTCGACCAGCGCCAGGAGGACGGCGAGGGCCCACGCCGTCACCAGCAGCGCCTCGATCGCTGGTTGCTCCGCTGTGCGTCGGCGCGCGGGCTCCGCGCCGGCAGGGCTCCTGGCCGGCACCACGGGTCTCGTCGACCGTGCTGACCCTCCTGCCCGAGCTGCCCGAGCTGCCTGAGCTGCGAGCGCAGCAGCGAGCGTGGCCACGAGCAGCAGCGCCAGGACCCTCGGTGGGGCCGGCTCCACCACCGCGGCGGCGGCGACGAGGAGGAGGACGCCGAGCACGCGGGCCGGGGCGCGTCCGGGCAGCAGCGCGTACGCGAGCGCCTGGGCGCCGGCCAGCGCGAGCACGGTCTCCACGGGCACGCCCGGTGGTCCGCCGTCGATCGCGGCGCCGCCGCTCACGAGGACGGCGAGCAGGGCCGCGAGCGCCCACGTGGCGCCCAGCAGGGCCTCGACGGTGGGCGGCAGCGCTCCCGGGGCCGCGTCCGGGGCCGTGCGCGCGGAGCCTCTGCGCACCAGCGCAGCGAGCACCGCGGCCAGCGAGGCCGCGAGCAGCAGGGCGATGGTCCTCGGCGTCGGGGTCTCCACCGCTCCGGCCGCGGCGAGGGTGGCGGCCGCTGAGACGCCGCACCAGGCCAGGACGGCGGCAGGGGGCGGCGCCGGCGGGTCTGTCGGTGCTCCGCCGCGTGACGGGTGCGGCGCGGGCGCCCGGACGGCGGTGAGGCCGGCAGCCAGCGCGAGCGCCGCCCACGCCGCCCACGCCCCCGGAGCGGCCAGGTCGTCGCCGTAGAGCCCGCGGCCGGCCACGGTGAGGAGCAGCGAGGCCGCGGCGACGCCCTGAGCGGTGGCCGCGGCCGCCCAGAGGGCGCGGCGCCCCGCCCCACGACCCAGGACGACGACGACGGCCGCCACC
>JBBSRD010000109.1:0-9028 GCA_038243415.1 Actinomycetales bacterium
ACGGTGTGGATCTAGGCCATGACGAGCTGGCCCGGCTCGCCGCCGGGGAGGCGGCGCTCCGCAGCATCGTCAACCCGAACGCCCTCGAGTTCCTGACGCCCGGCGACATGCCGTCGCGGGTGCGTGAGGACTGCGCCGCCACGGGCTCGCCCGTCCCCGAGAGCATCGGGCAGGTCGCACGCTGCGTCGTCGACTCCCTCGCGCTGGTGTATCGGGCCACCGTCGAGGACATCGCGACGGCCACCGGTGCACGCCCCCCGGCGATCAACGTCACCGGCGGGGGCACGAACCACGCCCTGCTGGCCCAGACGACCGCCGGCGCCACCGGCCTCCCGGTGCACTGCGGCCCGGTGGAGGCCACGGCGCTGGGCAACGCGGGCGTCCAGCTCATCGCGCTGGGGGAGCTCGACGACCTGGAGGAGCTCCGGGCCGTCGTGGCCAGGACGACCTCGCTGCGCTCGTACGCCCCTCGTCCCAGCGGGCGCTGGGACGAGGCGAGCGTTCGCCTCCGGGAGCTGACCGCCCAGGACGAGGCCCGGCGAGGCCTGCTGCCGGCCTGACCCATCCCACCGCTGTTGATCTTCACCTCACGAAGGAGTGCTGACCATGAGAAGACGTCGCGCAGCCGTGCTGGCCACCCCGGTGCTGGCGCTGGCCCTGGCCACCGCGGGCTGTGGAGAGGGCTCGGCGGGCTCCGCACCGGCGAGCGACAAGGGCGGCGAGAAGAGCTACGCCGTCGCCTTCGTGCCCAAGCTGCAAGGGATCCCTTACTTCGAGGCGATGAACACCGGTGGCGAGGCGGCGTGCCAGGAGCTCGGCTGCCAGTGGCTCTACCAGGGGTCGGTGGAGGCCGACCCTGCCGCTCAGGCGAACATCGTCCGCTCCTACATCCAGCAGGGGGTCGACGCGCTGATCGTGGCGCCGAACGACCCCGACTCGATGGCGCCGCTCCTGCAAGAGGCCAAGGACGCCGGGATCGCGGTGGCCACCTCCGACACAGACGCCCCGAGCTCGGTGCGCCAGGTGTTCGTGAGCCAGGCCACGACCGAGGGCCTCGGTGAGGCGCTGACCGACGCCGTCATGGAGCCGATGGGCGGGAAGGGCAAGTACGCGATCGTCTCCTGCGGGGAGACCGCCGAGAACCTCAACTCGTGGATCGCCGTGCAGAAGGAGTACACCGCCAGCGAGTACCCCGAGGCGGAGATCGTCGACATCGTCTACGCCGGTGAGGACCAGGCGAGGGCGACCCAGCTGGCGACCGACCTCATGAACGCCCACCCCGACCTGACCGGTCTGGTGGGGGAGTGCACCTCCTCGGCGCCGGGCGTCGCCCAGGCTGTGAAGGACGCCGGCAGGATCGGCCAGGTCTTCACCGTCGGCCTGGGCACCCCGAAGGCCATGGCCCCGTACCTCAAGGAAGGTTCCTCGTCGTCCTCGGTGCTGTGGAACGTCGAGGACCTGGGCTACCTGACCGCGTGGGCCGGGGTCCAGCTGGCGGAGGAAAAGCCGTTCGAGGCCAGCAACAAGGTCAGCGACAGCCTCACCGACGTCGCCTACGACGACTCCACGAAGGTGCTCCTGCTCGGTCCGCCGCTGAAGATCACGACGGAGAACGCCGGTGACTTCGACTACTGATCACCGCGAGCCCGACGGCGTCCCCGACGCCGGGCCCCCGCGGGTGTCCCTGACGGGCATCTCCAAGCGCTACGGGGCCGTCCAGGCGATCAAGCACGCCGACATCAGCGTCGACGCCGGATCCATCCACGCCCTGGTGGGCGAGAACGGGGCCGGCAAGTCGACCCTGATCAAGATCCTCTCTGGCGCAGAGGTGGCCGACACCGGTCAGATCACGTTCGACGGCTCGCCGGCGAAGATCTCCGCCACGAACGATGCCATGGCGCTCGGCATCGCGACCGTCTACCAGGAGCCACAGCTCTTCGCCGACCTCACCGTGGCAGAGAACGTCTTCACCGGGAGGGAGATCACCCGTCGCGGGCGGGTGGACTGGGGCGAGCAGAACCGTCGGGTCGTGGAGCTCCTCGAGCTCATCGGCCTGCCGGCCCGCTACGCCACGAGGACGGTCAGCCAGCTCTCGATCGCTGAGCAGCAGCAGGTGTCCATCGCCAAGGCTCTGGGCGGCGAGGCGAAGGTGCTCATCCTCGACGAGCCGTCGGCGATCCTCACCGACCCCGAGATCGAGGTGCTCTTCGACGTGGTCCGCCGGCTGGCGTCCTCGGGGGTGTCGATCATCTACATCTCCCACCGCCTCGACGAGCTGTTCCAGATCGCGCAGGTGGTCACGGTCATGCGTGACGGAGAGACGATCGCCGCCCTCCCCATCGCGGAGCTGACCGTGCGAAGGGTCGTCGAGCTCATGGTCGGCGGCGTCCCTGACGAGGCGCCGCCGCCGGACAGCGCGCTCGACGAGCCCCCGCGCCTGGTCCTGGAAGGCTTGGGCAGCGAGGACGCCTTCCATGACGTCGATCTGGCCGTCCGTCCGGGGGAGGTGGTCAGTCTCTACGGGCTCATCGGCTCCGGCGCCGGGGAGATCGCCGAGTGCGTCTATGGCATGCGCGCTGCGACCTCCGGGCGGATCGTCCTCGACGGCGAGGTCCGCTCTCCCCGCTCGCCGCGCGATGCCAAGCGCGCGGGGGTGGCCCTGCTGCCGGCCAACCGCAAGGCCCAGGGCCTGTTCTCCTTCCAGTCCATCGCCTTCAACATCTCCGCCGGCCACCTGCCCCTGCTCTCCCGTCTGGGCGTGTGGATCGACCGGTCGAGGGAGCGCACGATCGCCAAGGACCTCATCGCGCGGCTGGCGGTGAAGACCCCGGACGAGCGGACGGTCGTCTCCGCCATGTCCGGCGGGAACGCGCAGAAGGTGGTCCTGGCCCGCCAGCTCGTGGAGCGGCCACCGATCCTCGTGCTCAACGAACCGACCCAGGGCGTGGACGTCGGCGCCAAGGAGGAGATCCACCGCATCATCGGCTCGCTGGCCCAGGAGGGCACCGCGGTGCTCGTCGTCACCTCGGACCTGCCCGAGGCCATCCGGATCTCCGACCGGCTCCAGGTGGTGCGCGCAGGGACCACCACGGTGGAGTTCGGGCGGGGTGCGAGCCAGGTCGACGTGCTCGCCGCGGCCGCTGGTGCCGTGGACGAGGAGGTGGCGGCATGACCGCGCCCACCGCGGCGCGGTCCGGCGCCAGCTCCGGGGGGCCGCCCTCGAGGGAGGGCACCGGACGTGTGCTCCCGTACCCGGTCACGGGTCAGGAGATCGTCCTCATCGCGGTCATCGCCGCCCTTTGGGCCGTGCTCGCGCTCACCACGCCGGCGTTCATGACCAGCGGCTCGATCGTGCCCCTGCTGGTCGCGACGGCCCCGATCGGGATGATCGGCATCGGGGTGACCGTGGTGATCGTCACCGGAGGCATCGACGTCTCCGTAGGCGGCGCCGTGGCAGTGGTCTCCGTGGTCGTCGCCCGCTCGCTCGTGGAGGCGTCGATCCCCCTACCGCTCGCTCTCTTGCTCGCGGTGGTGCTCGGCGGGGTGCTGGGCGCGGTCAACGGGCTCCTCATCGCCTTTGGCCGTGTCCACGCGATCATCATCACGTTCGGCACCGCGAACCTGTTCCGCTTCGTCGCCCTGCAGGTCTTCGGGGGCACCACCGTCAACGGGATCCCCGACACGCTCGGCGTGCTCGGGCGCGGGGGCGCCGGCCGGACCCTCGGCATCCCTCACAGCTTCGTCATCACCGTCGTCATCGCGGCGGCGGCCTGGTACTACCTGCGCCACACGGCCGGGGGACGTCACTTCTACGTCATCGGTGGCGACGCGCACGCCGCCCGGCTGGCCGGCGTGGCCGTGCTGCGGCGCATCCTCATGGCCTACGTCCTCACCGGCCTGCTGACCGGCCTCGGCGCCTGCATGCTCCTCGCCCAGGGCACCTCGACCCTGGCCCCCAACGTGGGCCTCGGCCTGGAGCTGACGGTGATCGCTGCGGTCGTCATCGGCGGCACGTCGATCATGGGAGGGCGAGGTGGAGTCCTGGGAACCCTGCTGGGAGCGCTCCTCGTGCAGACCGTCGCGTCCGGCGTCACCCAGCTGGGCTGGCCCTCGCAGCTCTCGCCGCTGTTCATCGGCGTCTTCATCCTGATCGCGGTCGGCACCGACCTGCTCCGCCAGCGCACGAGGAGGACGTCGTGAGCGCAGTGCTCGCCCCACCCGGCTCGAGCGGGGACGCCCGCGGGCATGAGTCGTCGCCCGCGCGGCTGCTGCGGGTCCTCCTGACCCAGCGCAGCGCCCTGCTCCTGCTGCTGCTCGTGGCGGTGCTCATCACCTTCACCATCGCGAGCAGCAACAACTACCTCACGGCGCCCTATGACGTCGGCTACCTGTCGGTGACACTGATCAACGCCGTGCCCCTGGTCATGCTGGGCCTCGCGGAGCTCCTGGTCATCACGTCGGGGCGCGGCGGGATCGACCTGTCGGTGGGGGCGATCGTGTCGCTGACGTCGATGGTCTTCGGGTTCGCCTACGGGCAGTGGGGCTGGAACCTGTGGCTCGCCGTGCTGGCGGCCGCGGTGTTCGGCGGTCTGTGCGGCGCGATCAACGGGGTGCTCATCGCCTACGTCGGCTATCCGGCGCTGATCACGACCCTCGCCACCTACTACGCCTTCTCGTCACTGGCACTGGTGATCAATGACCAGAAGCCCATCAGTACCGCGCCGATCCAGGACTTCTACTCCACGGCCCGCGCCGTGCCGGTGCCGCTGCTCGGCGACGACGCGCTGCGGGTGCCGCTGGGGATCGTCACCTTCCTGGTCCCCACCGCGGTGCTGGTGTGGCTGCTGCTCGCGCGGAGCCCGTACGGCCGTCGCCTCTACGCCATCGGCACCAACGACGTGGCGGCGCGCTGGGCCGGGATCGACGTGCGGGGCACCCGGTTCACCGCCTACGTCCTCGCGGGCGTCGTCTCCGGGCTCGTCGCGGTCGTCACCGTCGCGCAGTTCGCCTCCGCCCGCCCCGACGCAGGGGTCTCCGGCAACGGCATGGCGCTTCCTGCCATCACCATCGCCATCCTGGGCGGGGTCGCCATCACCGGCGGCGTGGGGCGGGTGGCCGGCGTCGTGCTGGCGACCCTGCTCATCGTCTGGCTGAATGCGGGCATCCTGCTCGCCTTCCCTGGCAACGCTGGCGGCCAGTTCCAGCTGCTGGCGCTCGGCCTCGTCCTGGTCTTCGCCGCCCTGCTGAACGGCTACACCAACCGCCGCTACCGAGGAGAAGCATGAGCCCGCTCTGGGACCCCGATCTAATCAGCGACGAGCTGGTTGCCCTCACCCGTGCGCTGGGGGAGCCGGCGCGGGACCTCGCGATCCTCGCGGAGGGCAACACCTCCCAGCGCCTGTCCGACGGACGGATCGCCGTCAAGGCCTCGGGCACGTCGATGGCGACGGTGACCCGTGAGGACTTCGTGGTGCTCGAAGTCGACCCCCTCGTCGAGCTCATGACGTCGGCCACCGCCACCCAGAGCGACCTCACCGACGCGCTGGACGCCGGCGAGCACCACGGCGTGCGGCGGCGTGCCTCCATCGAAGCCCTGATCCACGCCGGGCCGCAGGTCTTCGCCCCGACGGCGTTCATCGGCCACACCCACCCCACCGCCGTGGTGGGGGTTCTCGCCAGCGTCCACGCCGCGAGCGCGTGGGAGCGCCACGTGTACTCCGACGAGGCCGTCGTGGTCGGCCGTCCGCTCTACGTGCCGTACGCCACCCCCGGCATCGACCTGGGGCGCGTGTACCACGCCAGCCTCGAGCGCTACGTCGGCGAGCACGGCGGGCTGCCGACCCTGGTGCTGCTGGGCAACCACGGCATCGTCGTCAACGCGCCCAGCCCGGCCGGCGTGGAAGCAGCGTCCGCGATGGCGGTGAAGGGCGCGCGGGTGCGCGCCGCCGCCTACGCGATGGGCGGGGTCGCCCCGCTGGACGCCGACTCGGTCGAGGCCTTCTTCGCCCGCGAGGACATCACCGAGCGCCGGGCCCGCCTGGCGGGTGGCTCATGAGCCGGCACGCCGCCGCCCCCACCACCGCAACCGACGAGAGCGAGCAGCGCCCATGAACAGAGACCTCGGACCCGATCCCGTCGCGGACCCCGCCGACGACCCGGCGGCCCGCGCCGTCCGCGATCTCCTGGAGCGCTCGCACCGCTACGGCGCCGACCCCACGGTGACCAACTACGGCGGCGGCAACACGTCGGTGGCGGTGACCACCACGAGCCCCGCCACCGGCGAGGACGTCCGGCTGCTCTACGTCAAGGGGTCCGGCGGGGACCTCGCCACCCTCGCGGCCGACGGGCTCGCCGTGCTCGAGCTCGACCGGGCGCGCGCCCTCGACGGGGTGTACCGCGGGGTCGAGCACGAGGACGAGATGGTCGGGCTCTTCCCTCACTGCTCCTACGGCGCGGGCGGCGCGGCGCCCTCGATCGACACCCCGATGCACGCGCTCGTCGGCTCAGCCCACGTCGACCACCTCCACCCCGACGCCGTCATCGCCCTGGCCTGCGCCGCCGACGGCCCCGCGCTGGTCCAGGAGATCTGGGGGGGCGCCGTGGCCTGGGTGCCGTGGCAGCGACCCGGCTGGGAGCTGGGCCGCGCCGTGGCCGCGCTGGCGGAGGACCCCGGCGTCATCGGCGCTGTGCTCGGGGGCCACGGGCTCACCGCGTGGGGTGCGACGTCGGAGCAGGCGCAGGAGCGCTCTCTGGGGATCATCGAGGCGGCGCGGACCTTCCTCGCCGAGCGCTCACGCCCCGAGCCGTTCGGGCCCGTCACGGCGGGCCGCGAGCCGATCGCCGACGAGGTGGTCCGCCGGGCCCGCGCGGTGGCCCTGTTCCCGCTCCTGCGCCGGGCAGCGTCGGCGTCGGGCCGGGTCGTCGGCCACCACACCGACACCCCCGAGGTGCTCGACTTCCTCTCCCGCGAGCGGTGCGCGCACCTGGTCTCCCTCGGCACGTCCTGCCCGGACCACTTCCTGCGCACCAAGGTGCGTCCCCTCCTGCTCGACGTGCCCGTCGACGCCGACCTCGACGAGGTCGGTCGGCGCCTCGACGACGAGCTGGCCCGCTACCAGGAGGACTACAGCGCCTACTACGAGCGGCACGCCGACGCCGCCTCGCCGCCGATGCGCGGATCGGCCCCCGCGGTCGTCCTCGTGCCGGGGGTCGGCATGTTCTCCTTCGGCGCCGACCACGCCACCGCCCGCGTCGCGGGGGAGTTCTACGTCAACGCCCTCCACGTCATGCGAGGCGCCGAGGGCGTCTCCACCTACGCGCCCATCGGGGAGCGCGAGAAGTTCCGCGTGGAGTACTGGGCGCTGGAAGAGGCGAAGCTGGCCCGGCGCCCGGCTCCGAAGGCGCTCGCCGGGCGGGTCGCCCTCGTGACCGGCGCAGCGTCAGGCATCGGCCTGGCCACCGCGCGCCTGCTGCACGCGCACGGCGCCGACGTCGTCATCGCCGACCTCGACCTCGAGCGCGGCCGCGAGGTCGCCGCCGAGCTCGGAGCCCCCGACCGGGCGCTGGCGGTGCGCACGGACGTCACCGACGAGCACTCCGTCGCCGCGGCCGTGGACGAGGCGGTGCTGCGCCTGGGCGGGGTGGACCTCCTGGTGAACAACGCCGGGTTCGTCAAGGCCGGGTCGCTGGAGAGCACCAGCCTCGCGGACTGGGACGCGCAGTTCGGCGTGCTGACGCGGGGCTCGTTCATCGTCACGAAGGCCGTCGCGCCCGTGGTGCGGGCCCAGGGCCTCGGGGGCGACGTCGTGGTCGTCTGCTCCAAGAACGCGATCGTCGCCGGGCCCGACAACCTCGCCTACTCCGCGGCCAAGGCGGCCCAGGCCCACCTGGTGCGCCTGCTGGCCACCGAGCTCGGCCCCGACGGGATCAGGGTCAACGGCATCAACCCCGACGGCGTGGTGCGCGGCTCGGGCATCTTCGCCGGCGGGTGGGGCGCCTCGCGCGCCAAGACCTACGGGGTGCCCGAGGAGGAGCTGGGGAAGTACTACGCCCAGCGCACCGTCCTCAAGGAGGAGGTGCTCCCCGAGCACGTCGCCAGCGCCGTCCTCGCCCTGACCGGGGGTGCCCTGCCCGTCACCACCGGCCAGCTGATCAACGTCGACTCCGGGGTCGCCGCCGCGTTCCTGCGCTGACCCGGCCCGCCTCGCCCGGACCACCCACGACCCACCTCCAGGAGGAGCAGTGAGCGTCACCCACGGCATCCACGCGATGGTCTGGACCGGGGGCTGGAGTCCCGAGCAGGCCCGCCACGCCATCTCCAGCTCGGCCCGCGCCGGCTACGACCTCATCGAGATCTGCCCCATCGACCCGGACCGGTTCGACGCAGGCATGACCGCCCGGCTCCTGGAGGAGCACGGGCTGAAGGTCAGCGCCTCCCTGGGCCTGTCCGCCGACACCGACGTCTCCAGCGAGGACCCCGAGACCGTCGCCCGCGGGCGGGAGCGGCTCTCGCGGGCGCTGGACGTGGTGCGCGACAGCGGAGGGACCACCCTGTGCGGGGTCCTGTACTCCAAGCTCGGCTCCTACGACAGGCCGGCGACGCAGCGCGGCCGGGCGAACTCTCAGGAGGCGGTCGCCTGGCTCGCCGACAAGGCGGCGGCCTCCGGCATCACGCTCGCCCTGGAGTTCTGCAACCGGTACGAGACCAACATCATGAACACCACCGCGGAGACCCTGGCGTTCATCGAGGCGGTCGACCGGCCCAACGTCATGGCCCACCTCGACACTTACCACATGAACATCGAGGAGCACTCGATGGCGGAGGCGGTGAAGGCCGCGGCTGCGGCCGGGCGGCTCGGGTACGTGCACGTGGGGGAGTCCCACCGCGGGGCGCTGGGGACCGGGACGATCCTGTGGGAGGAGTTCTTCACCGCGCTCCGCGACGTCGGCTACGACGGGACCGTCACCTTCGAGTCGTTCTCCTCGAAGGTGGTCCACCGCACCCTCTCGAACGACCTCGCGATCTGGC
>JBBSRD010000110.1:0-9012 GCA_038243415.1 Actinomycetales bacterium
CCAGTACGTCGGGGGCGGCATCGCGTGGGCCGCCGGCGAGGTCCCGCTGCTGCTCGTCGTCCTCGCCCTGTCCATCCAGTGGGCCCGCCAGGACGCCCGTGAGGCGAAGCGCAAGGACCGCAAGGCCGACCGCGCGGAGCACGCCCGCGACACCGGGAGCGCCGGCGGCGAGGACGAGGTGGAGGCCTACAACCAGATGCTCGCCCGCCTGTCCGAGCGCGACTCCGCCGCCGGCGGCCAGCGGTGAGCAGCGCGACCCTCCCCCGCGAGCAGCCGGCCGCACCCGGCGGCCCCGCGACGCTCGACCGCGACGAGGAGCGCCTCGAGCTGAGCATCGGCGGCATGACGTGCGCGGCGTGCGCCCGCCGGGTGGAGCGCAGGCTCAACAAGCTCGACGGCGTGGTCGCCACGGTCTCCTACGCCACCGAGCGGGCCGTGGTCGCCGGGCTGCCCGCGAGCCGCAGCGGCGAGGCGATCGCCGCGGTGGACGCCGCCGGGTACACCGCGCAGGTCCGCACGCGCGGCGGGTCCCGCGACGACGAGTGGAGCGTCCGCGCCTCCACCGCGCGCCTGGCCCTGCTGCGCCGGCGCCTCTTCGTGGCCGCGATGCTCATGGTGCCGCTCGGCGACGCCACGATCATCCTGGCGCTGGTGCCCGGCCTGCGCTTCCCCGGGTGGGAGGCCGTGTGCGTGGCCCTCGCGATCCCCGTGGTCACGTGGTGCGCGTGGCCCTTCCACCGCGCGGCGTTCAACGGGGTGCGCCACCGCGCCACCTCGATGGACACCCTGGTCTCCCTGGGGATCATCGCCTCGTTCGGCTGGGCCGTCATCACCCTGGTGCTGGGTGACGGCGGTGAGCCCGGCTACTGGCTGGGCTTCGGCATCACCCCCTCGGGCGCCAACGCCCTCTACCTCGACGTCGCCGCGGGCCTGACGACCTTCCAGCTGGCCGGGCGCTACTTCGAGACCCGGGCCCGGCGCCGCGCCGGCGACGTCCTCACCGCCCTCGCCGACCTCGTCCCCACCACCGCGTCGGTGCTCCGGACCGGGGCTGACGGAGCGGCAGAGACCGTCGAGGTCCCCGTCGAGACGCTGCGTGCCGGCGACGCCGTGGTGGTCCTCCCCGGGCAGACGATCCCCGTGGACGGCGTGGTGCTCGAGGGCCGCGCCGCGGTGGACACCGCCGCCATGACCGGCGAGCCGGTGCCCGTCGACGTCGGCCCCGGCGACGACGTGGTCGGTGGCACGGTGGCGGCCGACGGCCGGCTCGTGGTCACGGCCCGCGAGGTCGGGGCGCACACCCAGCTGGCGCAGATGGCCGCGATGGCCGAGGACGCCCAGGTGCGGCGCGCCGGGGTGCAGAGCCTCGTCGACCGCTTCGTCTCGGTCTTCGTGCCCTTCGTGCTCGTGCTCTCGGCCGTGGTGCTGGCGACGTGGCTGCTGCTGGGCAACGAGCCTCGCGAGTCGTTCGGCGCCGCGGTGGCCGTGCTCATCATCGCCTGCCCCTGCGCGCTCGGGATGGCGACGCCCACCGCCCTCATGGTGGGCGTGGGGCGCGGCTCGCAGCTGGGCATCCTCGTCAAGGGCCAGGACGCCCTCGAGGCCTCGGGGCGCGTCGACACCGTGGTGTTCGACAAGACCGGCACCCTCACCACCGGTGACTTCCGCCTCGCGGCGGTGGTGCCGACGGCCGGCCTCGACGCCCGCGACGCCCTCGAGCTCGCCGCCGCCGTCGAGGCCGGGTCGGAGCACCTCCTCGGCCGGGCCGTCGTCGCCGCGGCGACCGACCTGCGCGCCTCCGCTCCCGGCGGGCCGCCAGCCCCCGTCGCCCGCGGGTTCGTCACCCTCCCGGGCCTGGGCGCCCGCGCGGAGGTCGGCGGCGCCGAGGTCCTCGTGGGTTCGCCCGCGCTCGCGCGCGAGAACGCGGCGGGCTCTGGTGGGGGCCCGGACGGCTCGTCGGCAACCGTGACCGACTGGGGCCAGGTGGACGCCGCCGTCGAGGAGCAGTCCCTCGCGGGCCGCACCGCCGTCACCGTGGTGGTCGGCGGCGTGGTCGTCGCCGTCATGGGCCTCGCCGACCAGGTGCGGGCCTCCGCTCCGGCCGCCATCGAGGCGCTCCACTCCCTCGGCCTGCGCACCGTGATGCTCACCGGCGACGCCGAGGCGCCCGCCCGCGCGGTGGCCGCGAGCATCGGCATCACCGAGGTGCTCGCGGGTGTCCTGCCGTCCGACAAGGCCGCCGCGGTGGCGCGCCTGCGCGCGCAGGGGCGGACCGTGGCCGTGGTCGGGGACGGGGTCAACGACGCGGCGGCGCTGGCCACCGGGGACCTGGGCATGGCGATGGTGGACGGCACCGACATCGCGATGCGCTCGGCCGACGTGATCCTCGTCCGCCGCGACCTCACCGTGGTCGCCGACGCCGTGTCGCTCTCGCGGCGCACGCTGCGCACCATCCGGGGGAACCTCGTGTGGGCGCTCGGCTACAACGTCGTCGCGATCCCCCTCGCGGCTGCCGGTCTGCTCAACCCTCTCATCGCCGCAGCCGCCATGAG
The DNA here is from genome assembly GCA_038243415.1 of Actinomycetales bacterium. GTDB lineage: Bacteria > Actinomycetota > Actinomycetes > Actinomycetales > Quadrisphaeraceae > CADCUY01. Next base: position 2,553 of record JBBSRD010000110.1, read on the forward strand.
TGCTTCCTCTGTGCTCGTTGTGACCAACAGCCTCCGGTTGCGGAACGTCCAGCCGGTCCGAGACGTTGAGCCCGTGACGGACGCCACCACGGCGTGACCGGTCTCCCTCCGCCCTCAGCGACGGACGCGCGCGGGCCGGCAGGAGCGGACGAGAGGAGACCACCGGGTGGTCACGAGACGGACACCGAGCAGACGAACGCTTGATCATCGGCCCCTCACCCTTCACAATGGACCCCGATGACCCTGACGAGACCTGAGCGCGTCGCTGCCACACCAGCCGTCTCAGAGACGTCGCCGCCACGCGAGAAGCGTCTCGGCCCCATCCTGGTCCTCGCCGGGTCCGTCGCCCTCGTCACCATGGGCCTCGCCATCTACGGCTCGCAGCGCCTGGGCATCTCGCTGAAGGACCCCGACGGATGGCTGGGCCCCAGCTGGATCCGGATGCCGCTCATCGTGGCGGTCTGCATGGCCATCGACGTGATCCCCCGCGTGGCCTACCGCATCCGCAAGGACGTCTGGCGCGGGTGGCGCGCGACGCTCACGTCGGTGAAGAACGTGACCACCGAGCGTTGGCCGCTGCGGCGCCTGCTGCCGGTCCTGGCGATGGTGGCGTTCTTCTACCTCAGCTACGTGGGGTACCGGAACCTCAAGAACTACCTCCCGTTCATGGACCTCGGCAACCACGACCAGGCGCTCATCGCCCTGGACCGCACGATGTTCTTCGGCGCCGATCCCGGCGCGATCCTGCACGACGTCCTCGGCACGGGCGCCTCGGCGTACGTCCTGTCGTGGGTCTACATGGTGTTCCTCATCTTCGTGCCGGTCTCCGTGGTGGCCTCTCTGGTGTGGTCCAAGACCCTGTCGCACGGCATGTGGTACGTCACCGCGCTGTGCCTCAACTGGGCCCTCGGGACCCTGAGCTACTACCTCGTACCGGCCGACGGTCCCTTCAACTCCATCCCGCAGGAGTTCTGGGACCTGCCCAACACCGGAGCCGAGGGGCTGCAGTTCGGGCTCCGCTTCAATCGCGACTCGGTGCTGATCGACGCCGCGGCCAGCGGCAAGGTCTCCGGGATCGCGGCCTTCGCCTCGCTGCACACCTCGATCATCTTCACCGCGGCGCTCGTCATGCAGCTGGTGAAGGTGCAACGCCTCTTCCGGTGGGCGATGTGGATCTACTTCGCCCTCGTGGTGCTCGCGACCGTCTACTTCGGCTGGCACTACGTCATCGACGACGTCGCGGGCGTAGCCATCGGCTACCTCGCCGTCGCAGCGGGCGCCCTGGCCACCGGCAACGGCCACCTGATGCGGCTGGGTCGCAAGAAGCCCGACGTCGTCACGCCCGAGGCCACCGCTCCAGCCTGATGCAGCGCCCGGTCAGCGCGTCCCCCCGTCACCTCTGCGCGCCCCTGGCCGGAGAGGATCGGCGTGCCAGGGCGTTCTGACTGGCGTTCATGGAATGGTTCCCGTCTGATGGCGTTGTGAGCAGTGTGTCGTCGTACGGATCGCCGCCTCCCGGGGCGTTGCTCGACCGCCCGACCCAGCGCACCACCCCCTCGCGGTGGCCGGCCTGGGTCGCTCGGGACGTCGGCGTCCTGGTGCCCACCGCGCTCGCGCTGGTGCTCACCGCGTGGCGCTACGACGCCAAGCCGCTGTGGCGCGACGAGATCTACACCCTGGTCACCTCGGGGCGCTCCCTCGAGGAGATGTACGGGCTGCTCATCGGCCGCGACGCCGGGCTGAGCATCTACTACACGCTCATGCACGGGTGGATGCTCGTCTCCACCGACACCGCCTGGGTCCGCCTGCCCAGCGCGCTCGCCACCGTCGTCGCCGTCGCGCTCACCTCCGCCGTCGGGCGCCGCGTCGGCGGGAACCACGTCGCCCTGCTCGCCGGGGTGCTCGCGACGCTCTCGTCAGCCTTCCTGATCCACGCCCAGGAGGCCCGTCCCTACCCGCTCGTGCTCGCCGCGACCGCCGCGACCGCCCTCCTGGCGCTGCGAGCCGCGGAGATGCCGCGCACGGGCCGCCTCGTGGCCCTTGCGGCGGTCAGCTCGCTGGCGGTCGGGCTCCACCCCCTCGTCGCCCTGCCAGCGGTCGCCGGGCTCCTCCTGTCGCTGCTGGCGCGCCCAGGGCGCGCGAAACGCTGGTTCGTCGTGCTCACGGGCCTGCCGGCGGCGCTGCTCGGCCTCGCGCTGGTCGCCGTCGGATCGCTGCAGGCCGCAGCCCGCCCCCCTGCGGTGATGCCCCTGTGGAAGCTCACCACCTTCTGGAAGATCATCGGCGACAGCCCCGGCCCGGGGATCGCCGTCGGGCTGCTGGCTCTCATGGGGCTCTTCTTCCTCCGTGGGCGCCGGCGCGACCTGCTGATGCTGGGCGCCTGGGCGGTCCTCCCGATCGCCGCGGTCTCCGCGCTCGGGCTCTCCGGCTCCTACTTCAACGCCCGCTACGCCTCCGCCGCCGTGCCGGCCTTCTGCGTGCTGGCAGCCACCGGGGTGGTGCTCGCGACGCAGCGGTGGGTCACGGCCAGAGCGCCGCAGCAGCGCACCACCGTGGTCCCCGCGGTGGTCGCCGCCGTCGCCCTGGTCGCCGCCGTGGCCCTCGGGCCCGCGGTCGCGAGCTTCCGCACTGCCGCCTACGACTTCGACGACGCCCCGTCGGCCGCCGCCCAGCTGGCCGCCCAGGAGCAGCCCGGCGACGCCGTGGTCTTCGTCGGGTCGGTGACCCGGCCCCTCGTGAATACCTACCTGCCCCCCGGCGAGCTCGTCTCCGGCGATCTGGACGACGTGCTCCTCGCCCCGGACAGCTACCGCGTGGAGTCGCGCGGCGGGACGATGGTCCCCCGCGACGAGCGCGCGCCCCTCCTTGAGACACGCTCGCGCGTGTGGCTCGTCGGCACCATGGCCGTCGCGACGAAAGATCTGTCCCGCGGCTCCGTCAGCGCCACGACGGTGATGTCCGGGCGCGAGCTCGTCAACCGGACCGACCACGGGCACGTCCGCGTCGAGCTGTGGTCGACGGACGGCCGATGACGCTCCCGGGCCCGTCCGCGACCGACGCCGGGAGGCCCTACCGTCTGCCCATGGCCACGACGTCCCCGGACCCGCTGGAGCACGGGGCGAAGACGCTCCCCGACGTGGTGCAGGAGCCGCGCCCCGGCCCCTTCAACGCGGAGTTCGACGACGACCCGGAGCGCTACGACGAGATGCGCGCCGGCGGGCACATGGCCCGTCGTCGCACCGCGTTCTTCCAGGACGTCATCTCCGAGGTCCCCGGCTGCGTCCTCGAGCTGGGCTCCGGGACGGGCACGCTGCTGCGCGCGCTGGCCGCGACCCACCCCGACCGCGAGCTCATCGGCGTCGAGCCCCTCGAGGGGTACGCCGCCTTCGCGAACGCCCGCGCCGAGGCGGACGGCCTCGACAACGTCCACGTGGAGGTCGGCGTCGGCGAGGACCTGCCGGCCTGCGTCGAGACCGCGTCGGTGGGGCTCGTGATGAGCATCGACGCGCTGCACCACGTCCGGGACCTCGACGCGGTGGTCGCCGAGGTGACTCGCGCTGCGCGCCCCGGGGCCCGGTGGGTGGCCATGGAGCCGAACCGGCTGCACCCCTACGTGCTGGCCTACCACGTGCTCACCGACGGTGAGAGGACGTTCCCGCCGGCACCCTTCCTTCGTGCGGTGCGGCGAGCCGGGTGGAGCCTGAAGCGCCGGAAGCGCCTGTTCACCTTCCCCTCGACCACCCAGCAGGTCCCCGCGTGGGCCGCGGCGGCCGAGCGCGCCACCGAGTGGTTCCCCCCGGTCTCCGGGGCGATCGTGCTCGACCTCGTCAAGGGCTGAGCCGGCCTCCCTCAGCCGTCACCGCCCTCCGCGACCGCCTTGATGGCCGCGAGCGTGGCGGGGATCCCCTCGCGTGCCTGCTGAGCACGGTGGTCGATCGCCTCCTCGCCGCCGTCGCGGGCGCGGAACCCTGCGAGCCCGGCGGGGAGGAGCTCCCACGTCTCGGTCAGGGCGGTGGACGCGCCCGCCGGGTCGGCCGGCTCGAGAGTGAATCCCCAGCGCACCCAGTCCTCGTTCACCTGCCAGGCCAGCGCCGTCCCCGGCTCAGCGGCGACGATCACCGAGCGCGTCTCCCACGAGCGCCCGTCGGCGCTGTTCCGCCCGACGAAGCGGTCCCCGACGACCGGCACGCCGCCCCCGCCCGGAGCGTCGCCCTCCCAGGAGCAGCCCGTGCAGACGGGGCTCCACTCCCCGTGGCGCGTCACGTCCGCCACGAGCGCCCACACCTCGCGGGGCGGCGCCGCGACCACCACGTGGTCGCGGTGGTGGAAGGCGTCGTCAGGACTGGTCGGGGGCCCGCCGGGTGTGCTCACGGACCGATCGAACCGCACGACCGACCGTCGGGGCCACGCCGCCCGCCGCCGAGGCAGGGGCCCGCCTCGTGGGACGAAGATCTCACGCCACGATCGTTGCGATGGCGGTGCGCGTCTCGTAGTGTTCGCGCCGCACCGGCACCGCCGTCGGCGCAGGCTCGACGAGGAGGCCACGTGTCGGTTGCAGGAGCACCACCCGGATCGGAGCCCTCGACGTACGGCGAGGTCCACGCCAGCCCGGAGTTCGCCGCGCTGCGACGTTCCTTCCGCACCATCATCTTCCCCGCCACCGCGGCCTTTCTCGCGTGGTACTTCCTGTTCGTCCTGCTGTCCGTCTACGCCCCGGACTTCATGTCCACCCGCGCCATCGGCAACATCAGCGTCGGGGTGCTCCTGGGCCTCGGTCAGTTCGTCACCACGTTCGGTATCACCATGGGCTATCGCCGCTGGGCGGACCGTGACCTGGACAGCCAGGCCGCGGCGCTCCAGGAGCGGATCGAGAGGCCGGGGCGATGAGCGTCCTCACGACGGCCACCGCCGTCGACACCGGCAACCCCGTCATCAACATCTCCATCTTCCTGGCCTTCGTGGTGGTCACGCTGGTGATCGTGCTGCGGGCCTCGCGCAACAACAGCACCGCCGCGGACTACTACGCGGCCGGGCGGTCCTTCAGCGGTCCCCAGAACGGGACCGCCATCGCCGGTGACTACCTCTCCGCGGCGTCCTTCCTGGGCATCGCCGGAGCCATCGCGCTCAACGGCTTCGACGGCTTCCTCTACTCCATCGGCTTCCTCGTCGCGTGGCTCGTCGCGCTGCTGCTGGTCGCCGAGCAGCTGCGCAACACCGGCCGCTTCACCATGGCGGACGTGCTGAGCTTCCGGTTGCGTCAGCGCCCCGTCCGCATGGCGGCCGCACTGGCAACCCTGGCCGTCTGCTTCTTCTACCTCCTCGCGCAGATGGCGGGGGCCGGCGGCCTGGTGGCGCTTCTCCTCGGCATCAACGGCAAGGCCGCGCAGTACGTCGTCGTGGCGGTGGTCGGGCTGCTGATGATCTTCTACGTCCTCGTCGGCGGCATGAAGGGCACCACCTGGGTGCAGATCGTCAAGGCGGTGCTCCTCATCATCGGGGCCGCGGCCATGACGATCTGGGTCCTCGTGCTCTACGGGTTCAACCTCTCCGCGATCATGGGCGACGCGGTCGCCACCGCGGCGGCCCAGGGCGTCGAGAACCCCGAGGGCCTCCTCGAGCCGGGGCGCGCCTACGGCCTGTCCGCGCTGACCCGCCTGGACTTCATCTCCCTGGCGCTGGCGCTGGTGCTCGGCACGGCGGGCCTGCCGCACGTGCTCATGCGCTTCTACACCGTGCCCAACGCCAAGGAGGCCCGCCGCTCCGTGGTCTGGGCGATCTGGCTCATCGGGATCTTCTACCTGTTCACCCTCGTGCTCGGCTACGGCGCGGGCGCCATGGTGGGCCCCGAGGCCATCAAGGCCGCACCGGGCGGGGCCAACAGCGCGGCGCTGCTGCTGGCGCTCGAGCTGGGCGGTCCGTTGCTGCTGGGCTTCATCTCCGCGGTGGCCTTCGCGACGATCCTCGCCGTGGTGGCCGGGCTCGCCATCACCGCGGCCGCCTCCTTCGCGCACGACGTCTACTCGTCCGTCATCAAGAAGGGGAACGCCGACCCGGCCACCGAGGTGAAGGTCGCCCGGCGCACCGTCGTGGTGATCGGCCTCGTCGCCATCGTGGGCGGCATGTTCGCCATCGGGCAGAACATCGCGTTCCTCGTGGCTCTGGCCTTCGCCGTCGCCGCCAGCGCGAACCTGCCGACGATCGTCTACTCGCTGTTCTGGCGGCGCTTCACCACCCGCGGGGCGCTGTGGAGCATCTACGGTGGGCTGATCAGCTGCATCGTGCTGATCATCTTCTCCCCGGTGGTGTCCGGCAAGGTCGACCCGGTCACCGGCGCCTCGCTGTCCATGATCACGAACACCTCGATCGACTTCGCGTGGTTCCCGCTCTCCAACCCGGGGATCATCTCGATCCCGCTGGCCTTCCTGCTGGGGTGGATCGGGACGATGACGTCGAAGCCGGA
>JBBSRD010000111.1:0-8884 GCA_038243415.1 Actinomycetales bacterium
AGCGGCGCGACTGGACGCCGATGAGCCACCAGGTGATCTTCCACGGCCGGCGGACGTGCTTCGCGCGGCGCCCGGCGTGCGGGGCGTGCCCGGTGGCGCGCTGGTGCCCGTCCGCCGGGATCGGGGAGGTCGACCCCGTGAAGGCCGCGTCGATGGTGAAGCCGTGAGCGCGTCCCCCGCCTCGCGCCGACCCTCGCCGCTGCCGGGGCCCGTGGCCGCTCTCGTGGCGGCCCTGCCGCACCTGGGCCCGGCCGACCTCGTGCCTCCCGGCGCGCTGTCACGAACGATGCCCGCGGGCGTCGAGAGCCGGGACGCCGCGGTGCTCATCGCCCTCTGCCCCGGCAACGGTGCTCGGAGCGGTGCCGGCCTGGAGGGGCTGGAGGGGTCCGGCGTGGACGTCGTGCTCATCGAGCGGGCGGCCGGCGGGGTGCACGGCGGCCAGGTCGCCTTCCCCGGTGGAGCCTCGGAGCCGAGCGACGGTTCGCCGGCGGCCACGGCGCTGCGGGAGGCCCGCGAGGAGGTGGGGCTGGACGCCACGGGGGTCGAGGTGCTGGGCGTGCTGCCCACGCTCCCCGTCCCCGTCTCGCGCTTCCTCGTCACGCCCGTGATCGCCTGGGAGAGCCGCCCCCGCGCGCTGCTCGTGGGCGACCCCGCGGAGGTCTCCGTCGCCGTGCGGGTCCCGCTGGCGGTCCTCGCGGACCCGGCCCGCCGGCGCCTGGTCCGTGCGCCGGCGCCCGGGCCTGGGTTCCTGCTCGACGGCTCGCTCGCCTGGGGGTTCACGGGATACCTGCTCGACGCGGTCCTGCGCCACTCCGGCCTCGCGGTCCCGTGGGGCGGCGCGCCCGTCGTCGACGCCCCGACGCCGCGCTACCGCCGGCGCGAGCGGTCGACGTCCGCCCCGGAGGCGACCAGCGCATGAACCTCCTCGACGTGATCCTCCTCCTCGTGCTCCTCGCCTACGCCGTCTCCGGGCTGCGGCAGGGCCTGGTGGTCTCCGCCCTGTCCCTCGGAGGGTTCCTGCTGGGCGCGGTGGTGGGCATGAAGTTCTTGCCGGGCCTCGTCTCCGGCTGGGACCCGGGGTGGCAGCGGACCCTGGTCCTCGTCCTGGGCGTGCTCGCCGTCGGCTGGTTCGGGCAGGTCCTCGGCTCGCTGCTGGGCAACCAGCTGCGCGGGGTGGTCAGCTGGCAGCCCGCCCGCTCGATCGACGCCGTGCTCGGGGGGGTGGCCTCGGTCGCGGTGGTGGGCCTGGTGGTGTGGTTCGTCGCCGGCGCCGTCCGCGGCGGTCCGCTGCCCGCGCTGTCGCGCCAGGTGGCCTCCTCCCAGGTGGTGCGGGTCATCGACCAGGTGGTGCCGCCCCGGGCGTCCGAGCTCTTCATGACCTTCCGCCAGGTGGTGGAGGCCCAGGACTTCCCGCGCGTCTTCGTCGGCACCGACCCCGAGCCCATCGCCTCCGTGGAGCCCCCCGACCCGGCCGTCGTCGGCGCAGCAGCCTCCACCGCCGCGCAGAGCATCATCAAGGTCACCGGTGACGCCCCGTCGTGCGGGCGCGGGCGTGAGGGCACGGGGTTCGTGATCGCGCCCGAGCGGGTGGTCACCAACGCCCACGTCGTGGCGGCGGTCGACGAGCCGTCGGTGCAGGTGACCGGGATCGGCGAGCTCCTGCCCGCCGACGTGGTGCTGTTCGACCCCGAGCGGGACCTCGCGGTCCTCGCCGTCCCCGGCCTGGCCGCGCCAGCGCTGGGGATCGGTGACCAGCTCGACGCCGACGCCGACGCCGTCGTGGCCGGCTTCCCGCTCGACGGTGGCTACACGGCGGTCCCGGCGCGCGTGCGCGAGGTGCTGCGCGCTCAGGGCAAGGACATCTACTCGGCGTCCACGGTGGTGCGCCAGGTGTACTCGCTGGCGGCCCGCGTGGAGCCCGGGAACTCCGGCGGGCCCCTGCTGGACAGCGGCGGCGAGGTGGTGGGGGTGGTCTTCGCCCGGTCGCTGGACGACGCGGGCACCGGCTACGCCATGACGCTCGGGGAGGTCGCCCCGGTGCTCGGCGCGGCCGAGGGGGCCCGTGACCGGGTCCCGACGGGGGCGTGCATCGCCGGCTGACGCGTCGTCGCGTCAGCCGGCGGACGAGCGACGGGTCAGCGCTTGCCCTTGGCAGCCTCGAGCGTCTGCTTGGACGTGGCGATGGTGCGCTCCGGCGGGCCGACCTTCTTGATCCGCGTGAAGCCGACGAGCCCGAGCACCGCGGCGACCAGCAGGAGCGCCACCGCGACGATGCCGTAACCGGCCCACGCGGGCAGGCCCCAGAGGATCAGCAGCAGGGCGATCGTGACCAGCACGAAGAGGAAGCCGAAGACACCGAACACCGCGGCGCCCGCGAAGAGGCCTGCGCCGAGGGCTCCCTGCTTGACGTCCTCGGTGATCTCGGCCTTCGCCAGGGCCACCTCGCTGCGCAGCAGTGCCGACAGGTCGTGGCTGGCGTCGGCCACGAGCTGGCCGACGGTCCGCTCGCTGCCCACGGTCCGTCCCGTGACCACGGTCTTCTGCTCGGGGTGGGGCTCGATGACGCTCACGTTCTTCTCCTCGCGGTGGTGGGTGCTGACCCGGAGCCTAGGGGTGGGGCTCCGCGGGTGCCCGCCCGCCGGTCTCAGCGGCGCACGGCGAAGCGCTCCAGCAGGCTCGACGTCGCCAGGACGCGGCTGACCACGACCACGCCGACGACGATGACGACGGCGCGCAGCAGGAACGGGATCCCGAGCCGCACGCAGATGATGCCGAGGACCAGGCAGGTCGCCAGCTGCGCGCCGAAGTACAGGACGTTGCCGGCCAGGGTCAGGGTGCGCACGGAGCCATCATGACGGCTCCGTGCGTCGGGCGGGCGCCCTCTCAGTCCTCCGGCGGGGCGGAGCGCATCCCCGCGCTGATCTTGTCCATGACGCCGGAGTCCGCCAGCGTGGACACGTCGCCCACCTCGCGGTCCTCGGCGATGTCGCGCAGCAGGCGCCGCATGATCTTTCCCGAGCGGGTCTTGGGCAGCTCCTCGACCACGAGCACCGAGCGCGGCTTGGCGATGGGGCTGATCTGCTCGGACACGTGCTTCTGCAGCTGCTTCGGCAGGGCGTCGAGGTCCTGCAGGCCCGAGAGGGCGTCGGACCGCAGGATCACGAAGGCGACGATGCCCTGGCCGGTCGTCGCGTCGCTCGCCCCCACCACGGCCGCCTCGGCGACGACGGGGTGGGAGACCAGCGCGGACTCCACCTCTGTCGTGGAGATGCGGTGCCCGGAGACGTTCATGACGTCGTCGACCCGGCCGAGGAGCCAGACGTCGCCGTCGGCGTCGCGCTTGGCGCCGTCACCGGCGAAGTAGCGGCCCGGGAAGCGCGACCAGTAGGTCGAGCGGTAGCGCTCGTCGTCGCCCCAGATCCCGCGGAGCATCCCCGGCCACGGCTCCGTGAGCACGAGGTAGCCCGTCGTGTCGCCCGTGAGGACGTTGCCCTCGTCGTCGACGACCTCGGCGCAGATCCCCGGCTGGGCCACCTGGGCGCTGCCCGGCTTCAGCGTCGTGACCCCCGGCAGCGCGGAGATCATCGTCCCGCCCGTCTCGGTCTGCCACCACGTGTCGACGATCGGGCACCGGCCCCCACCGATGACGCGGTGGTACCAGCGCCACGCCTCCGGGTTGATCGACTCACCCACGCTGCCCAGGAGGCGCAGGCTGGACAGGTCGTGGCTGTCGGGGAAGCGCTCGCCCCACTTCATGAACATCCGGATGGTGGTCGGCGCCGTGTAGAGGATGGTGACGCCGAGGGACTCGACGATGTCCCAGAAGCGCCCCTCGTCGGGGGTGTTGGGGGTGCCCTCGTAGAGCACCGACGTCATGGCGTTCAGGAGCGGGCCGTAGACGATGTAGCTGTGGCCGGTGACCCACCCGACGTCGGCGGCGCACCAGAACACGTCGCTCTCGGGGCGGGCGTCGAAGACGTGACGGGCGGTCGTGGCCACCTGGGTGAGGTAGCCGCCGGTGGTGTGCAGGATGCCCTTCGGCGTCCCCGTGGTGCCCGACGTGTAGAGGATGAACAGCGGCTGCTCGGCCTCGAACGGCTGTGCCTCGTGGGTCTCCCCGGACGCCTCCAGGGCCTCGTGCCACCAGACGTCGCGGCCCTCCTGCATCTCGACGTCCCCGCCGGTGCGACGGATGACCAGCACGTGCTCGACGCTGTCCGCGCCGTCCGCCAGCGCCGTGTCCACCGCGGGCTTCAGCGGTGAGGGCGCCCCGCGACGGTTCGCACCGTCGGCGGTGATGACCAGGCGGGCCTGGGCGTCGTCGATCCGGGTGCGCAGCGCCTCGGAGGAGAAGCCGGAGAAGACCAGGGAGTGCGGGGCGCCGACGCGGGCGCACGCCAGCATCGCCACGACCGACTCGAGCAGGTTCGGGACGTAGAGGACCACGCGGTCCCCGGCGCCGATCCCCAAGGCCTCGATGGCGTTCGCCGCGCGCTGGACCTGCACGTGGAGCTCGGCGTAGGTCATCGCGGCGGTGTCGCCGGGCTCGCCCACGAAGTGGAACGCGACCCGGTCGCCCAGGCCCGCCGCCACGTGGCGGTCGACGGCGTTGGCGCAGGCGTTGAGCCGGCCGTCGGCGAACCAGCGGTAGAACGGGGCGTCGGCGTCGTCGAGGACCTCGGTGAAATCGGTGTCCCACGTCACGTGCTCGCGGGCCATGTCGGCCCAGTAGCCCAGGCGGTCGGAGGCGGCGCGCTCGTAGAGGTCCGCGGTGGCGACGGGGTCCGCGGCCATCGCCTCGGGGGGCGGGAAGACGTCGCCGTTCTCGGGCGAGCTGTCGGTCGCGGCGGGGGATGCGGGCACGGGGGACCTCCGGACTGCGGTGTCGGGCGCCCTGCCCACCGGGGCGGGGCTTGTCGAGGCAGACCCTAACCGGGGTGGCGGGCCCGACGCCTCGTCCACAGCGCGTCGACGAGCGACGGCTCCGTCCACAGGTCGCCGGCCCGCGCCCCCCGCAGGAGGCTCCCCACCCCGACGCTGGCAGCCATGAGCCCCCCACCCACCCTGCTGGTGACCGACGACGAGCGCCTCGTCGAGGAGGTCTCCTCCCTGGCGAGCGCCAGCGGCGTGAGCGTCGCGGTCACCGCCGCCGCCGCGGCCGCGGCTCCCGCGTGGGAGAGCGCCCCGCTGGTGCTCCTGGGCGAGGACGCCCTCGAGCGCCCCGTCCCCTCGCGGCGGCCCGGCGTGCTGGTGCTCACCTCCGACGGCCCCGGCGGGGAGGAGCTGTGGCGCTCCGCCCTCCTCGCCGGCGCCGAGCAGGTGCTCAGCCTCCCCGACGAGCGCGCTGCGCTGCTGCGCCGCCTCGGGGACGTCGCCGAGGTGCCCGGTCACGGCGAGGGCCGGTGCGTCGCCGTGCTGGGGGTGCGCGGTGGCGTCGGGACCTCCCCGCTCGCCACCGCGCTGGCCCACCGTGCCGCGAGGGCCGCGCACCACGGCGCCGCGACCCTCCTGGTCGACACGGACCTGCTGGGCGGTGGCCTGGACCTCGCGGTGGGCCTGGAGGACGCGCCGGGGCTGCGCTGGGGCGACCTGTCGCAGGCCCGGGGGAGCGTGCGCGGGCTGGTGCTCGCGCAGTCCCTGCCGCGGCGCGGCTCCCTCGCGGTCCTCGCGAGCGGCGGGCAGCCGGGTACCGGGCCGCTGCGCGGCGACGTGGTCGAGGCGGTCCTGCGCGCCGCCCGGCCCCACCACGGGGCCGTGGTCGTGGACGTGGCCCGGGGCGCCGACGCCATCACGGCCGCAGCCCTCACCGTCGCTGACGTGCTGCTGCTGCTCGTCCCCCGCGACATCGGCGCGGTGGTCGCGGCGCGGCGCGTCCTGGAGGTGCTCGACCCGGTGGTCGCCGACGTGCGCCTGGTGCTGCGCGCCGGGCTCGGGCCCGGCCCGGGCGGCCCGCTGCCGGCGGCGGCGGTGGTCGACGAGCTGGGGGTCCCGCCGGCCGTGGTCCTCGCCCACGACCGCGGTCTCGCCGCGGCGCTCGGCCGGGGGGAGGTGGCGGGAACCGCCCGGCGAGGCCCCCTGGCCCAGGCCTGCGACGCCCTGGAGCCGCTCATGGCCCCGTCCGAGAGCACGTCCGCGGCGCGCCGCGGACCCGCCCCGACGACGCCGTCGGTGCCGGCCCCGTGGTGAGCCAGCCCCTGCACCGGGAGGTGCTCGACGACGTCAGGGCCCGCCTGGTCACCGAGGACGCCCTCGGCCGGCCGGACCACCCCGGCGGCGGACCGGTGGTGCGCGGCACCGGTCGCGGACGCCTCGCCGCGGCCGTGGCCGCCCGCGAGGGGCCCGGCGGCGTCCTGGGCGCCGAGGGGGTCCTGGGCCTCACCTCGGCGCTCGCGGCGCAGATCACCGGCGCCGGCCCCCTCCAGGAGCTGCTCGACGCCCCCGGCGTCACCGACGTGCTGGTCAACGGCGCCCACGAGGTGTGGGTCGACCGTGGCCACGGCTTGACCAGGCTGGCGCCCCGCACCGTCTCCCTGGGCTCCGAGGGCGACCTGCGGGCGCTCGCGGTGCGCCTCGCCGCGGTCGCCGGGCGGCGCCTCGACGACTCCTCGCCCTTCGTCGACGCCCAGCTGCCCGACGGGGTGCGCCTGCACGCCGCGATCCCCCCGGTCTCCCCGGCGGGCACGCTGCTGTCCCTGCGGGTGCCGCGCCGCGCCGCCTTCACCCTCGGCGAGCTCGTCGCGGCGGGGTCCGTCCCCCCGGCGTGGGAGGACGTGCTCCGCGCGGTGGTGGGGCAGCGCGCGTCGTTCCTCGTCACCGGCGGGACGGGCAGCGGCAAGACCACCGTGCTCTCCACCCTCCTCGGCCTCGCCGCCCCCGACGAGAGGCTCCTGCTCGTCGAGGACGGCGGCGAGCTCGTGCCGGACCACGCCCACGTGGTGCGCCTGCTCACGCGCCACGGCAACGTCGAGGGCGCCGGGCGCGTGGACCTCGTCGACCTCGTGCGCCAGGCGCTGCGGATGCGCCCGGACCGGATCGTCGTCGGCGAGGTGCGCGGCGCGGAGGTCCGGGAGCTGCTCGCGGCTCTCAACACCGGCCACGAGGGGGGCGCCGGGACCGTCCACGCGAACACCGCCGGAGACGTCCCGGCGCGTCTGGAGGCCCTCGGCGCCCTCGCCGGGCTGGGACGCGAGGCGCTCGCGGCGCAGGCGGTGAGCGCCGTGCAGGTGGTCCTCCACCTCCGCCGGCGCGCCGGCCGGCGCGAGATGGCCGAGATCGCCGTCCTCGAGCGGGACGAGGGGCGCACGCTGACCGTCACGACGGCCCTCGGCCAGGGCGGTCGGGGACCGGGGTTCGAGCGGCTCTGCTCGCTCACGGGCCTGCGGTGAGCGGCGCACCGTGGCCGCTCGCGGCGGCGCTGCTCGGCGGAGCCAGCCTGGGGGCCGCGACCCTTCTCGCGGGGCGACCCGCCGCCCGGGCCCGGCTGGTCAGGCGGTCCCCGACCATCGCCCCCTCTGCCGGCGCTCTCGGGGCGAGCGTGCGCGGTCGGCTCGCCGCCCGTGCCCGCCGCCTCTCGGGGCCTGACGTCCCCGCGGCGCTCGCGGCGGCGTCCTCCCTCGCCGCCGAGCTGGCGGCGCTGCTGCGGGCCGGGCTCGGACCGGTCGACGCGTGGCACCACGCCGCAACGGCCGCCGGGTCGGTGGTCGGTCCCCGGCCGGAGGCCCTGGCGGTCAGCGTCGCCGCCCGCTCCGCCGCGCTCGCCGCCCGCGCCGGGGGCGACGTCGGCCAGGCGCTGCGCGGTGCCGCCCCGCGCGGCGAGGTGCCGGCGCCCCTGGCGCGACTGGCTGCGGCGTGGGACGTCGCCGCCCGCACCGGGGCGCCCACGGCCGACGTGCTCGACGCCCTCGCCCGGGGGCTGGCCGCCGAGCGCGACGAGGTGCTGGGCCTGCGCGCCGCGCTCGCCGGGCCGCGGGCCAGCGCCGTCGTGCTCGCGCTCCTGCCCCTCGCCGGTGTGGGGCTGGGGCTGCTCATGGGGGTGAACCCTGTGGGCGTCCTGGTCGGCACGACGGTGGGGCGGGTCTGCGCGCTGGCGGGCCTCGGCCTGGGCGCCGGTGGCTGGTGGTGGACCTCGCGCATGGTCGCTGCCGCGGCCCGGGTGCGCTGAGGTGGCGGCGGTGGTGGCCGCAGCGGCCCTCGCCCTCGTGGCGGCGCTCCTGCTGCCGGGGGCGCGCGGTGCCGGTGTCCCGAGCGGCCCCGGTGCCGCGAGCGGTCTGCCGTCGGGCGTCGACCGCGGTGGGAGGTCCCGGCGGCCGGCGCAGGAGGTCGACCCGGCGCTCGCCATCGACCTCGTGGCCGCCGCCATGCTCTCCGGGGTGCCGGCCACCACGGCGCTCGACGTCGTGGGAGCGGCCCTCGGCGGCGCGGGCGGCTCGCTGCTGCGCGAGGCTGCGGCGCTGACGGCGATGGGCGCTGACGAGGCCACCGCCTGGGCCCGCGCCGACCCCGGGTGGGAGCCGCTGCGGCGCGCCCTGGCGTTGGCCGCGACCTCGGGCGCACCGTCCGCGGCGCTCCTGCGACAGGCCGCCCTGCGGGTCCGGGCGGACCGGGCCTCGCGACGGCGGGCCGCCGCCCAGCGCCTCGAGGTGCTCGTCCTCCTCCCGATGGGGCTGTGCGCGCTGCCGGCCTTCGCAGCCCTCGGGGTGGTGCCGCTCGTGGTCGCTCTCGCCGCGCCTCTGGTGGGACGGTGAGCGCCGCGCCCGGGCCGCTGTCCACGGGCGGTCGTCCACAGGTGGCGTGCCCGGACAGCGCCCGTCCACAGGAACGGGTCCACGGTGATCGCCTCCTGCGCCGCGTCGCCCAACCTGGACGTGCCGGGCGAGCGACGCCG
>JBBSRD010000112.1:0-8835 GCA_038243415.1 Actinomycetales bacterium
CGCGCCGCCGGGGCAGCCCGGTTCCTCGCGCTGGTCCTCGGAGGACTCCTGGCCCTGCAGGCCGTCTTCTTCGTCGGCCTCGTCGCCGCGCAGGCCGTGCCCAACGCCCCGATCATCGCGTCGCTGGCCACCGCGGTGGGCGACGGGACCTACGGACCGGCCTACGTGCCCGACGGCGTCGGAGGGTCGGCGGACCGCTTCACCGAGTGCGTCATCGTCGGCTACGGGGTCTCGTCCCCGCAGGACCCCCGCAGCGTCCTGGCGCGCGCCGCCGGCGGACCCCGGTTGGAGTCCTGCGAGCTCGGCGCCCAGCAGATCACCCGGCTCGCCGCCGGTGAGCGCGTGGACCCGCCGGCCACCTACTTCCGGTACTGGAACGGCTACTCCGTGCTGACCCGGCCCGTCCTGGCGATCGTCGGGCTCGAGGGCTTGCGCCTCGTCGTCGCGGGGCTGCTGCTGGGCGCCGGCCTGGCCGCCTTCCTCGCCGTGCGCCGCGGGGCCGGGACGGCGGCGGCGCTCGCGGTGGTGCTCCCGCTCGCCGTGGCCTCGAACGCCATCACCACGCCGTCCACCGCGTCCAGCCACGGCATCGCGCTGGCCGCGATCTTCGCGGGGGTGGCCCTGACCGCCGCGGCGGCGCGGCGGGGGTGGCGCGGCGCGGTGGTCGGCGCCGCAGGGGCCGGCGCGCTGCTCAACTACACGGACCTGCTGACCACCCCGGCGATGTCGTGGGCGCTCTGCGCGGCCGTGGCCGGAGCGGTCGTCGCCGCCAGAGGGGTCCATGCCGTGCGGGTGGCCGCCGTCACGGCCGCTGCGGGCGCGGCGTGGGCCGTGGCCTACGGGGTCACCTGGGTCTCCCGGTGGTGCATCGCCGCGCTCGCCCGGGGGCCGGAGGTCTTCGCCCAGGTCCGCGAGGTGGGCGTGTTCCGCCTCGAGGGGGAGAACCCCATGGTCGTCGCGAGGTTCGGGGCAGCCAGCCGGGCCAACCTGCAGGAGTGGCTGTGGAACATCCCCACCGCCTGGTGGCTGCTCCTCGTCGTGGCGCTCGTCGCGCTCGGCGGGATCATCGCGGGAGCGGTGCGGCGCGGCCCCGGAGCGCTCGCGCTCTTCGCGGCGGTCGCGGCGCCCGCCGCGGTGGTGCCGCTCTGGTACGAGGTGATGAGCAACCACAGCCAGATCCATGCCTTCTTCACGTACGCGTCGCTGCCTGCCGCCGCCGGCGTGGTGGCGCTGGCCGGCATCGCGGCGACGACGCCGCGGCGCTGGCAGCCGGCGGTGACGGTGCGCCCGTTCGACACCCGGCTCGCCGACCGGGGACCGACGGCCCGCTCGGGTCATCGCTCGGAGCACCGCTCACCGGTGCGCACCCGACGGACCCACGCCGCGCACTGAGGTCCCGAGGGTCCACGACCCTGGGCGGTACCAAGCGGTCCAGCGGGTGTCGGGCCGGGGTCATACCGCGTGCCACGGGGCATAAGCGACGACACGCCGCGCACCAGAATCGATCACCGGCCGGTAGGCCCGTCGCCGTGGAACTGTCACGCACCGCACCACTTCGTGACGTGGCGTGCTCGAAGGCGTCGTCACGGGGACCACGTCAGCCCCGCCCCCGCCATCGCCTCACGGGCGGGTGCGCGATCCTCAGAGGAAGAGGGCTCCACATGACCGTCACGCATGACGCAGCAGCGCTGTTCGACAGCGCAGGCCGCCTGCCCGCAGGCCGCCGATCGTTCCTCCGCACCGCGGGCCTCCTGAGCCTGGGTGCCGCCGGCGCCGCGGCCGCGGGCACGGTGCTGAGCACCCCGGCGTCCGCCGCCACCGACCCGAACCTCAGCGACGTCGACATCCTCAACTTCGCCCTCAACCTCGAGTACCTCGAAGCGGAGTACTACCAGCGCGCGGTCACCGGCAACGGGCTCGACAACCCCGACATCGAGGCGCGCGGTCTCAACCAGCAGCCGGGCGTCGTGACCGGCGGGCGCAAGGTCGACTTCGGCAGCGGCTCGATCGGCAAGTACGCCGCCGAGATCGCCAACGACGAGCTGAGCCACGTCCGCTTCCTGCGCGCCGCGCTCGAGGCGGCCGGCGCCCCCGTCGTCGCCCGCCCGGAGATCAACCTCCAGGAGGCCTTCGCCGCCGCAGCCAAGGCCGCCGGCCTGGGTGACGGCTTCGACCCGTACTCGAGCCCGGAGAACTTCCTCCTCGGCGCCTTCGTGTTCGAGGACGTCGGCGTGACCGCGTTCGGCGGCGCCGCGAAGTTCATCCAGAACAAGGACTTCCTCACGCCCGCCGCCGGCATCCTCGCGGTCGAGGCCTACCACGCGGGCATCGTCCGGTCCCAGCTGTACCGCCTGGGCCTGGGCGAGCAGGCGAACGCCATCTCCGACGCGCGCGACAGCCTGGACGGGGCGGCCGACACGGACGAGGGCGTGCTCTCCACGAAGGTGCCGGTGCGCGCCAAGCGGGCCAACCTCGTGCCCACCGACGAGAACTCGCTGACCTACCGCCGCACGCCGGCGCAGGTGCTCAGCATCGTCTACCTCAGCGGCGACGCCAACAAGACCGGCGGGTTCCTGCCCTCCGGCGCCAACCCCGCCAAGTGATCCTCCGCCTGCCCGTGCGTCGGCAGGCCGTCCCGCACCCGTACCCACCCCTCCCGGAGGTCCCCGTGACCGCACCATCCCCCCGCCGTCGGCGGCGCGCCCTCGTCGGCGCCGCCACCGCAGCCGTCCTCGCTGCCAGCGCCTTCACCGCAGGCAGCGCCGTGGCCGTCCCCGGCTTCACCGTCGGCCAGGGCGGCGACCGCCTGGCCGGAGCAGACCGCGTCGAGACCGCGATCTCGGCGTCGAAGATGCTCTACCCCGACGGCGGCTCGAACAACGCCGTCCTGGTCTCCCGCGACTCCCTCATCGACGGCCTCACCGCCTCGTACCTCGCCGGCCTGAAGTACGCCCCGATCCTCTACACCGACACGAACGGCGTGAACGCCAGCACCCAGGCGGAGCTGAAGCGCCTGGGCGTCAAGAACGTGTGGCTCGTCGGCGGCACCGCCGTCATCAGCGCCGCGCAGGAGACGGCGCTGAAGACCGAGTTCGAGGGCGTGCAGCGCTTCGGCGGCAAGGACCGCTACGACACGGCGGCGATGATCGCCAAGGTCGAGCTGCCGACCTACCAGCCGGAGAAGGTGTTCCTCGCCAACGGCGTCACCGACGCCGACGCCCTCGCGGCCGGCCCCATCGCCTACGCGCGCGGCTACCCCGTGCTCCTGACGGCCAAGGACGGCGTCCCGGCCACCACGGCGTCCGCGCTGAACGATCTGGCGGTGCCCGACCGCGTCGTCGTCGGCGGCACGGCCGTCGTCTCCGACGGGACGTACGGAGCCTTGAAGGCCACGGAGCGCCTCTCCGGGGTCAACCGTCAGGAGACCTCGGCCGTCGTGGCGGGCTGGGCCGTGAAGAACGCCTACTTCACCGACAAGAACGTCGCCCTGGTGGGCTCGGCGACCCGCAACGGCGCCGACGCGCTGGTGGCGGCGCCGCTCGCAGGGTCCACGGGGACGCCCGTCCTCTTCGTCCAGGGCGACCAGCTCGGCCAGTTCGCCGAGGGCTACCTCAAGGCCCACGCGTCCAACCTCGACGGCAGGGGCTGGGTCTTCGGTGGCCGCACCGCCGTCTCGGACGTCGCTGCCGGCCAGGCCACCGCCGCCGCGCAGTGAGCGCCGTGGCTCGCGACAACTCCCTCGACGCACCCTGGAAGGGTCACCATGCTTGGTAAGCAGCTCGGCAAGTCGGTCCTGCGAGACATCATCAACCGCAGCGCAGAGACCGAGGCGGACCGCCGCCTGTTCCTGCGCAGCGCCGGGCTCGCCGGCGTCGGCGCGGTGGGCCTCGGGATGGCTGGCGGCGGCGCCGCCTCCGCCGCCACCCCGGACGAGGACCTCACGGACGAGCAGAAGCTCTCGGACTACACGGTCCTCAACTTCGCCCTCAACCTCGAGTACCTCGAGGCGGAGTTCTACCTCTACGCCGCCTACGGCCACGGCCTGAGCAACTCCGACACCGACGCCGGCTCCAAGGGCGGCGACGGAGGGCCCAAGGGCGGGGTCGTCGTGCGGGACTTCCCGCGCGTGAAGTTCGGCGAGCGCTACGTGCGCCAGTACGCCGAGGAGATCGCCCAGGACGAGATCGGCCACGTGAAGTTCCTGCGCAAGGCGCTGGGTGACTACGCGGTGGCGCGTCCCCAGATCAACCTCAAGGAGGCCTTCGACGGCGCGGCGAGCGCTGCCGGGGTGGACCAGGGCGGGAAGTTCGACCCGTTCGCCTCCGACCTGGCGTTCCTGCTGGGGGCGTTCATCTTCGAGGACGTCGGGGTGACCGCCTACAAGGGCGGCGCGGCTCTGATCAACTCCGACACCTACCTCGATGCCGCGGGCTCCATCCTCGCGGTCGAGGCCTACCACGCCGGGCTCGTGCGCTCGACGCTGTACGAGATGGGTGCCGGCGCGATCGACGCGGCGAACAAGATCTCTGACGCCCGCGACTCCCTGAACCCGGGGGTGGACAACGACCAGGGGATCACGCTGAACGGCGAGGCCAACATCGTGCCCACCGACGAGAACGCGATCGTCTTCGGCCGCACCACCCAGCAGGTGCACAACATCGCGTACCTGACGCCCGAGAAGGGCATCACCAAGGGTGGGTTCTTCCCGAACGGCACCAACAACACGAACAAGGAGCTCACCACCACCTGAGCCACTGCTCGTCATCGACGGCCCCGCCAGCCCCGTGCTGGCGGGGCCGTCGTGCGTCCGGACCGCTCCCGGCCGATCGGCCATCACCCGGTGAACCTCCCCGCGATGGCGCCGCAGCGACCTAGCCTGGGCCGATGGGGGAACGGGCAGCGCAGATCGTCATGGCCACCCGCACCTTCGCGCCCGACTCCGGAGCGGCACCGATCCGGCTTGGCGCGGTGGCGAGGGCGCTGGAGGACCGCGGCGCGAGCGTCACCGTGCTGACCACGCGCCCCGCCCGGGGCTCGGAGGCCGTCAGCGCGCGGCAGAAGAGCACGGGGCCTGGATCGCCTCCCGACCGGCCCGCCGCCCGTCGTGTCAGCCGCTGGCCGGTGCTGCGCGACCGCGCCGGGCGGGTGCGCGGCTACCTCCCGTACCTCACCTTCGACCTCCCCCTGAGCCTCAGGCTCGCCCTGTCTCGCGGCGTTGATGCCGTCCTGGTCGAGCCCCCGCCGACCACGGGTGCTGTCGTCCGGGTCGTCGCTGCGCTGCGCGGGATCCCCTACGCCTACTACGCGGCCGACGTTCTGAGCACCGCTGCGGCCGGCGCCGGTGTGCGAGGCCCCGCGCTGTGGGCGGTGCGTCGCCTGGAGGGCTTCGCGCTGCGCGGGGCCGCCGCTGTGCTCACCCCGTCGGAGGGGATGGCCGATCAGCTCGTCGCGCTGGGAGCGGCTGCCGGGCGCATCACCGTGGTGGGGACCGGCACCGACACCGACGTCTTCACCCCGCCCGTCGACAGCGAGCCCGATCCCTTCCAGCCCAGCACCGTCCAGCCCGGCCCCGTCCAGCCCGGCCCCGTCCAGCCCGTCCCCGCCCTGCTCGCCCATCTCCCGGCGGAGGCGCCGCTGGCCGTCTACGCCGGCACGATGTCCGAGGTCCACGGCACCGAGGTCTTCGTCCGCGCCTTCGCCGCCGCGGCCCGACGCGTCCCCGGCGCCCGCCTGGCCCTCGTGGGGGACGGCACCGAGTGCGAAGACCTGGCCACGCTCGCCGAGCGCCTCGCCCCGGGTCGCGTGATCGTGACGGGCCAGGTCCCCGTCGACGAGGTCGCCCTGTGGTGGCGCCGTGCCTGGGTCGGCCTGGCTGCCATGCCCCACTACCCGGTGGCCTACGCCACCAAGATGTTCGCCGCCACCGCGTGCGGCACGCCCGTGGTCTACGCCGGCCCCGGCCCGTGCGCCGCGATGGTCGAGAGCGGGCGGCTCGGCTGGGCGGTGCCTTACGACGTCGACGCCGTCACCGAGGCCCTCGACGAGGCCCTGAGCGCCCCGCCCGGCGGCGCGGCGCGTCAGCGGATCGCCACGTGGACCCTCGAGCACGCCTCGCTCCGGTCCGTGGCGGGCCACGCGGCGAGCGCGATCCTCGCCACCGCTGCACCGGGCGCGCACGCGACGCCGGCCGAGGCGCCCGCGCCGCACCGTCGCTCGCGCGTGGTCTTCGCGGTCTCGGCCGTCACCCCGCTGCGCGGCATGGAGCGCGCCGCCCTCGAGGTGGTCGAGCGCCTGCGCGCCGACGGGGTCGACGTCGAGGTGGTGGTCCTCGACCCCGGGCCCTCGCCCCGCACGCGCGCCGAGCGGGTGCTGCGCCTGGCCCGCTCCTCTCTCGCCGCCCGCACGCTGGTGCGCGACCACTGCGACGACATCACCGACGTCATCACCGACGACGGCTCACCCGCCACGGGCCCGAGCGGTCGGACCGTGGTGCTCGTCGGCCTCTGGGTGGCCCTGCGCACGCTGCCGTGGGTGGCCGCCGCCGGGAGGCGTCCGCGCATCATCGCCTGGGAGCACTCCTACACCCGTGAGCGTGCCGCGCGATCGCCCGGCTTCCGGGCTGTCGCACGCCTGGTGCTCCCGCTGTACGCCTCGCGGGCCGACGCGGTCGTGGCCGTCAGCGCGGCGGTCGCCGGCGCCATGCCGAGGGCGGTGGAGGACCGCACCACGGTGATCCCCAACCCGGTCGCCCCCGAGACGTCAGCGCCCGTCGTGAGGGCGAGCCGCCACCGCGAGCCCGTGGACGACGCCGCCACGACGCCGCCCGTCCGCCTGCTCGCGCTCGGGGCGCTCGTCCCGATCAAGGCGCCGGAGCTCGCCCTCGACACGCTCGAGGCGCTGCGCGCCCCCGACGTGCCGGCCCGCCTCGACGTCGCCGGCGACGGCCCGCTGGTGCGCGGACTCGCGGCCAGGGCGCGCGACCACGGGTTCGACGTGACCTGGCACGGGCACGTGCCCGACGTCGGGCCGCTCCTCGCCCGCGCCGACGTCCTGCTGCACACCGCCGCCTCCGAGACTTTCGGCTACGTCCTCCTCGAGGCCGCCGCCGCCGGGGTGCCCGTCGTCGCCGTCGCCACCCCGCAGACCCGTGCCCTCGTCCCGGGGCTGGTGCCCGGGGTCACCTGCCCGGCACGCGGGAACGCCCTCGCGCTGGGGGTGTGCGCCGTCCTGGAAGCCGCCCCGGGCCGCCGCGTCGAGGAGGCGCGGCAGGCCCACCTCGCCCGGCAGGCGGCCTTCGACCCCGAGGTGCTGACGTCGCGCTGGCGCGAGGTGCTCCGTGCCGGCGACCGGTGATCGAGAGGTGAGCGCCCCCGACCGTCCCCGGCGCAGCGGCCTGCTGGCCGACACCACGTCCATGCTGGCCGGGCAGGGCGGCAAGGCCCTCATCCAGGCCGGCTACTTCCTCGTGCTCGCCCGCGAGCTGGGGCCCGAGCGCTTCGGGGCGTTCTCCGCGGTGCTCGCCGTCGTCGCGCTCGCCATGCCCTTCACCAGCCTGGGGGCCGTGCACCTCATGGTCCGCACGGTCGTCCGCGAGCCGTCCAGCGCCCCGCAGCAGTTCGCCTCCGCGGCGGTGGTCACCGCGGTCGGCGGGGTGGTCGGCACCGCGCTGGTCACCGGGATCGGGGCCTGGGTGCTGGCCGGAGCCCTCGGCGGCGGCGGTAGCGGGGGCGGCGAGGTGGCGCTCACGCTGGCCCTGGTCGCGACGGTCGCGGCGCTGGCCGCCGCGGACCTGGTGGGCGCCCTGCTGGCGGAGCTGTGCGGCGGGGTCTACACCGCGACGGGGCGGATGCGCCGCACGGCCGGCATCCAGCTCGCGTACTCGGGCCTGCGCCTGACCGGGGCGCTCGGGCTGCTGCTCGCTCCGGCCGCCTTCACGCTCGGTGCGTGGGCGGGGGTCTACGCGGTGCTCTCGCTGGTGGGCGCCGCGGTGCTGGTGGTCGCGGTGCGCGCCGACGTCGGCCCGGCCCGGCCGGAGCCCCTGCTCTACCTCAACCAGTGGCGCGACGGGCTCGCGTTCTCCATCGGGCTCGGCTCGCAGGCGGTCTACAACGACGTCGACAAGGCGATGCTCGCGCGGATCGACGGGGCCACGTCGGCGGGCGTCTACACCGCGGCGTACCGCCTGGTCGACATGGCGTTCATCCCGATGCGCGCGCTGCTCTCGGCGGCGTACCCGCGGTTCTTCGCCGCCGGGGCCGACGGCATCCGCGGGACCGTCGCCCTCGCCCGGTCGCTGGCACCTGCCTCGGCGGGGTACGCGGTCCTCGCCTCCGCGGGGCTGTTCGTGGCCGCGCCGCTGGCCCCGCTGCTCCTCGGGCCCGGGTACGACGAGGTGGTCCCGGTCCTGCGGGGGCTCGCGCTGCTGCCGCTGCTGAAGGTCGCCCACTACCTGGCCGCGGACGCCCTCACCGGCGCGGGGCTCCAGGGGGCGCGCAGCGCCTGGCAGGTAGGGATCGCCGTGCTCAACGTGGTGCTCAACCTCGCGCTGATCCCCACCTACGGCATCACCGGGGCCGTGGTCTCCTCGCTGGCGTGCGACGCCGCGCTGGGCCTCGCCCTGTGGGGTCTGGTGGCCAAGCACCTGCGGGCTCAGCGACGACGGGACCGGCGCCGCACCCGCTGAGGGCTGGCTCAGCAGCGACGGTGGGCGTCAAGACCTGGTCCGCACCCATCGGGTGCTCGACCGCGGTGTCCCTTCGTCGATCCCCGACAGGTGCTCGCCGACCGAGAGGACGTCCACCGTCGAGCGGGGACGTCGTGCGGCCGACACGCCGA
>JBBSRD010000113.1:0-8767 GCA_038243415.1 Actinomycetales bacterium
CCCCAGGACCAGCTGGCCGCCGGGCACGAGCACCCTGTCGACCCGGTCGTCGAGGTCCCGGAGAGCGGTTCTCTGCGGCCCGCCGACGACGCCTGATCCGGCGCCGAGCCGTCATGGACGTCTCAGCACGGACGGGTGCCCACGCGACCAGCAACGGGCACCCGCTGAGCCCTTTGCGCACCCTGGTGATGGGCGTCCTGAACACCACCCCCGACTCCTTCAGCGACGGCGGCCACCACCACGCCGAGGGTGATCCGGGCCTAGCGATCGCCCGCGGGCTCGCCCTCGTCGCTGCGGGGGCCGACCTCGTGGACGTCGGCGGGGAGTCCACCCGCCCCGGGGCGCCGCGGGTCCCCGCCGACGTCGAGGCCGCGCGTGTCCTGCCCGTGGTCGAGGCCCTGGCCGCCGCGGGCGTCGTGGTCAGCGTCGACACCACGCGGGCGTCGCTGGCCCGCGCCGCGGTCGACGCCGGCGCCGCCGTCGTCAACGACGTCTCCGGCGGGCTCGAGGACCCCGAGATGGCGGGGAGCGTGGCGAGGACCGGTGCGGTGTTCGTGGTCTCGCACTGGCGGGGACCGTCGGCCGTCATGAACGGCCTCGCCCGCTACGACGACGAGGGCGGCGTCGTGGCCGCCGTGCTCGCCGGGCTGCGCTCGCGGCTGGACGCCCTGGCCGGCGCCGGGCTCGACCCGGCCCGCGTCGTCCTCGACCCGGGCCTCGGCTTCGCCAAGCGCGCCGAGCACGACCTCGCGCTGCTGGGCGCGCTCGACCAGGTGGTCGCGCTGGGTCGCCCCGTGCTGGTGGGGGCCTCGCGCAAGCGGTTCCTGGGCGCGGTGCTGGCCGGGGACCGCGCCGCTGGTGAGGTGGCCCGCGTGCCACCGGTGCTCGAGCGGGACGACGCCACCGCGGCCGTCACCGCGCTGGCCGCCGCCGCGGGCGCGTGGGCCGTCAGGGTCCACGAGCCGCGCGCCAGCGCCGACGCCGTCCGGGTCGTCGCCGCCGTGAGGGCCGCTGCTCCGGCGGAGGCCACCGATCCTGGGAGCACCACCGAGGGGGAGTCATGACCGACGTCGTCGAGCTGAGGGGCCTGCGTGCCCGGGGCACCCACGGGGTGCTCGCCGCCGAGCGGGTGCTCGGGCAGGTGTTCGTGGTCGACCTCGCCCTGCACGTGGACACGCGCCGGGCCGCCGCCAGCGACGACCTCGCCGACGCGGTGGACTACGGCGCCGTCGCCCTCCAGGTGCACGCCGTGATCAGCGGTGAGCCGGTGGACCTCGTCGAGACCCTCGCGCAGCGCGTCGCGGACGCCGTGCTCGCCGACCCCCGGGTGCGCGCCGTCGACGTCGCGGTCCACAAGCCTTCGGCCCCGGTGACCGTGGCCTTCGACGACGTGGTGGTCCACATCACCCGGTCCAGCCCGTGGGCCCGCGCCGTGCTGGGCCTGGGGGCCAACGCGGGGGAGCCCCGCGAGGCCCTCGTCGGGGCCGTCGCGGCGCTCCACGCGGCACCCGGGGTGCGCGTGGTCGAGGTCTCGCCGGTGTACCGCACGGCGCCCGTCGGCGGGGTGGAGCAGGACGACTACCTCAACGCGGTCGCGGCGGTGATGACCACGCTGAGCCCCCTCGAGCTGCTCGACGCCGCCCAGTCCGTCGAGGCCGCTGCCGGTCGCGACCGCGGCGCCGAGGTCCGGTGGGGGCCGCGCCCCCTCGACGTGGACCTGCTGACCGTGGACGCCGCCCACCACCCCACGTGCCGCACTCTGGTCACCTTCTGCTGTTCTGAGGCCCCTGACGCCGCACGGGGTGACCCAGGCGCGATGGGGGAACGGGGTGACGGGGACGCTGGGCGGCTCGAGCTGCCGCACCCCCGGGCCCACGAGCGGGCGTTCGTCCTCGTGCCGTGGGCTGCGATGGCCCCCGACGACGAGCTCCCCGGTCACGGCCGCGTGGGGGACCTCGCTGCGCGCGTCGACACTGTCGCTCAAGGCGTCCACCTCGTCCGTGACCTGCACCTCCTCCCCTCTGCCGGCCCCGCGACCGAGGACTCCCCGTGAGGCTCGTCCGCGCCAGCCACCTCGTCGTCGTCGTGCTCGCCGCCGGGGTGCTCACCTGGATCGCCTCGTCCCTCTTCGACCCCTCCGGGACGACGCTGAGGCTCACCTGGTGGATCCCCGTCGGGCTGCTGGTGCTGGCCGGTGCGGTGCTCGTCAGCGGGTGGCCGGTGCGGCGCCTCACCCGGGCGGTGGCGCGCGAGCGCCGCGAGCCGCGGGGGGGCGCGGGCGGCAGCCGGCGCGACGGCCCCCTGAGCCTGGACCCCAGAGCCGCTGAACTGGCAGCGTCCGCCCTCTCGGCGGTCCGCCCCTCAGACCTCCACCGCGTGGACCCGTTGAGGGCCGCCCGCGTGCTGGCGCTGGCGCGCGCGTCGGCCTTCGTGGGCGCGGCGACGACGGGGGCCTACACCGCCCTGGCGCTGCTCACCGCGCCGACGGCGGTGGTCGAGCCCAGGGTCGAGCGGCTGGTCATCGCCGTGGTCGCCGCGCTCGCCGCCGTGGTCGTCACCGTCGCCGGCGTGGTGGTCGAGCGGTGGTGCCGGCTCCCGGGGGACGGCGATCGGCGCCGCGATCCCTAGGCTGCGCCGGTGAGCCGTCGTCGGAGCTGGCCGTGACACCGCCCCGATGGCGGCGGCCGGCGCGGAGGAGGCTCCCGAGGGTGGGCGCTCCGCCGCCGCCGCACGGGGTCGGCGTCCGGCTCCCCGCCTCGCGGAGGGTCGGGCCGCTCGGCGCGATCCTGCTCCGCTTCGCCGTGGCCCTCCTGCTCGTGCTCCTCGTGTGGGGGCTCGTCCTCCTCGACCGGGAGGGGTACACCGACGGGGCCGACGGCAAGGTCTCGGTGATCGATGCGCTGTACTACACGACGGTCACGCTCTCGACCACCGGATACGGCGACATCACGCCCGTCACCCAGGGCTCCCGCCTGCTCAACGCCCTCGTCGTGACGCCCCTGCGCGTGCTCTTCGTGATCATCCTCGTCGGCACCACCATCTCAGCGCTCACCGAGCGCTCCCGCACCGATTTCCGCCTCGCGCGGTGGAGGAGACGCATGCGCGACCACGTGATCGTCCTCGGCTACGGCACCAAGGGCCGCAACGCGGTGAGGGCCCTGCTGCTGCGCGACCACCCGCGCGAACGCGTCGTCGTCGTCGACGAGGACCCTGCGGCGTGCCAGCAGGCGTCCACCGACGGGCTGACGGTGGTCACGGGGCGGGCTACGGAGGCGTCGGTCCTGCGCGAGGCGCGCGTCGAGGTCGCCGCCTCCGCGATCGTCGCGTTGGACCGTGACGACACGGCGGTCCTCACCACCCTGGCGCTGCGCCGCCTCTGCCCAGGGCTCAGCGTGGTGGCCGCCGTCCGGGAGTCCGACAACGCCGAGCTGCTGCGCCAGAGCGGTGCCGACTCGGTGGTGACCTCCTCGGAGACCACCGGTCGCCTGCTCGGCCTCGCCAGCATCAACCCCGGCGCGGTGGGCGTCGTGGAGGACCTGCTCTCCTTCGGCAGCGGCCTCGACCTCACCGAGCGCGCCCTGGCCGACGGGGAGGTGGGTCGGGAGCCGGGCGACCTCGGGGTCCCCGTCGTGGCCGTGGTCCGTCAGGACCGCGTCATGGACTACGGCGACCCCGACATCGGTGCGCTGCGCGACGGCGACCGACTGCTCTACGTGGCGGCCCCGAAGCGCTGAGCCGCCCGGCTCAGAAGAGCGTGTAGCCCCCGTCGGCCACCAGCACGCTCCCCGTGATGAACGACGCCGCGCCCGACGCGAGGAAGACCACCGCGGGGGCGATCTCGTCGGGGTCGGCGACGCGCTGCTGCGGGGCGTCGTCGATCCAGCGGGGCTTCAGCGCCGGGTCGTCCACCGGTGCCATCGCGGTGCGGACGTAGCCCGGGGCGACCGCGTTGACCCGGATCCCCAGCGGCGCCCACTCCGCCGCCAGCGACCTCGTCAGCTGGTGGACGGCGGCCTTGGAGGCGTTGTAGGCGGGCTGCATCTGCGGGCGGTTGACGATCAGCCCGGAGATGGAGCCGACGTTGACGACGGACCCGCCGCCCGCGTCCCGCATGTGCGCGCCGACGGCGAGCGTCATCTTCCACAGCGCGCGCACGTTGAGGTCGAACACGGCGGCGAAGTCGTCGTCGCTCACGTCGAAGGCGGGGGCGTGGACGCACGTGCCGGCGTTGTTGACCAGCACGTCGATGCGCCCGCCGAGCAGCTCGAGGGACTCGGCGACGGCGCGGGCGACCTGGGCGTCGTCGGTGAGGTCGGCGTCGACCCGCAGCAGCTCCAGGCCGTCGGCGGCGGCCTCGTCCACGACGCCGCGGGTCCGGTCACCGCTGCGCGCGACGACGACCACCCGGGCGCCCGACGCGGCCAGCGCGCGGGCGAAGGAAAGTCCCAGACCCTGGTTGCCGCCGGTGACCACCGCGGTGGCTCCGTCCAGCCGGAAGACGTCGTACCGCGGGGCGGCCGGGCGGGAGGCGGTGTCGGTGGCCGGGCGGGAGGCAGCACCAACCGCCGAGCGGGAGGCGGTGGGGGCGGCGTCGCTCACGGCGCTGATCGTGCCACCGCAGGTCGCCGACGGTCCGCCCCACCGGCATGAGGGGCCACGGCCTCGGTGGGCGTGCGGTCCGCGCCTGAGCGTCGACGCTCCAGAGCGAAGGCCCAGGCGCTCACGCCTTCACCTTCACGCCTTCACCTTCACGCCTGGGCCTCGACCCTGACCGGGGCCTCCTCGCGCTCGGGAGAGGTGCGGCGCAGCGCCGCGTGCACCGCGTCCGGGGTCAGCACCCCCACGTAGCGCTCACCGTCGAGCACCGGCAGCCAGCCGGCGTCGTGCTGGACGATCTCCGCCAGGGCCGTGCGCAGCGGGTCGCCGACGGCCACCACCGCCTCGAAGCGCCGCGCGCGCTCCCCGACGGTGGCACCCCCCTCGCCGAGCAGGTGGCGCTCGGCCACCCACCCCCTCAGGGTCCCGTCGGGGTCGAGGACCACCGCGTAGCCCAGCGGTGACGACCTCACCGCAGCGAACGCCTGCCCCGCGTCGTCGCCCATGAGCACGGTCTCCGGGTGCTCCACGTCGGTGACCTCGATGGGAGTCACCGAGAGCCGGCGCAGGCCGCGGTCGGAGCCGACGAAGTCCGCCACGAACTCCGAGGCGGGGGCGCCGAGGATCTGCGTGGGCGTGTCGATCTGCTCCAGGACCCCGCCCTCGGAGAACACCGCGATGCGGTCGGCCAGGCGCACCGCCTCGTCGATGTCGTGGGTGACGAACAGCACCGTGGTGCCCAGCTCCTGCTGGATCCGCCGGAACTCCACCTGGAGGTGGTCGCGGGCGATGGGGTCCACCGCGCCGAACGGCTCGTCCATGAGCAGCACCGGCGGGTCGGCCGCCAGCCCGCGCGCCACGCCCACCCGCTGGCGCTGACCCCCGGAGAGCTCGTGGGGATAGCGGTGGCCGTACTCCTTCGCCGGCAGCCCGACGAGGTCCAGCAGCTCGTCGGCGCGGGCCGCGACCTTCTTCTTGTCCCACCCGACGAGGTTCGGGACGGTCGCGACGTTGCGCGCCACGCTCTGGTGGGGGAAGAGCCCGATCGCCTGGATGACGTAGCCGATGCGGCGCCGAAGCTCCACCGGGTCGACGTGGGTCACGTCGTCGCCGTCGAGCGTGATGGTCCCGGCGGTGGGCTCGATGAGGCGGTTGACCATCCGCAGCGTCGTGGACTTCCCGCAGCCCGACGGCCCGACGAGCGCCACGAGCTCGCCGCGGTAGACCTCCAGGTCCAACGAGCGCACCGCCACGGTGCCGTCGTCGAAGCGCTTCTCGACGCCGACGAGTGCGATCATCACGTCACGGGTAGCGTCGCCGCCGTGAGCCTGATCGGGGGGGTGCTGAGCAGCGGCGCGGTCGTCCATGCCGCCAGTGCATCCCAGAACTGCCTCACGCGCAACGACTGGGTCTGCCCCGCGTACGTCACGAGCCGCTCCTCGCAGCTCGTCGACGCGCTCGGTGAGCACCTCTACCTCACCGTGGTCTCGTTGCTGCTGGGGATCATCGTCTCCGTGCCGCTCGGGGTCTTCGCCCACCGCTTCCGCAGGGCCAGGGCCCTGACGGTGGGGATCACGACGACGCTGTACACGGTCCCCTCCATCGCTCTGTTCTTCCTCATCATCCCGTTCCTCGGGCTCACCGCTGCGTCCGTGATCCTCGGCCTGGCCCTGTACTCGCTGACGATCCTCGTCCGCAACCTCCTGGTGGGCCTGGACGGGGTGGACCCCGAGGTCATCGACGCCGCCACCGGGATGGGCTACAGCAACCTCAAGATGCTGTGGAGCGTCGAGCTGCCCCTCGCGCTGCCCTCGGCGATCGGTGGCCTGCGGGTCGCTGCCGTCTCGACGGTGGCGCTGACCACGGTGGGCGCGGTCATCGGCTTCGGCGGGTTCGGCAACCTCCTGGTCACCGGAGTCGCGAGCAACTTCCACGCCCAGGTGCTCACCGCCTCGGTGATCTGTGTGGTGCTCGCGTTCGCGTTCGACCTGCTCCTGCTCGCGCTCCAGCGAGCCCTCACCCCGTGGCGGAGGACCGCATGAACGTCCCCGCGGAGGTCGTGGCCTGGTTCTCCGACGCCAGCCACTGGCAGGGCGCCGCCGGCATCCCCTCGCTCCTCGGCGAGCACCTGGCGCTCACCGCGGCGTCCCTGGGGATCGCCTGCGCCATCGCGCTGCCGCTCGCCCTCTGGCTGGGGCACACCGGTCGCGGCGGCGTCCTCGCCGTGCAGGTCGGCAACGTCGGCCGCGCCGTGCCGACCCTGGCGCTGCTGAGCATCCTGCTGTTCATCCCCCCGCCGTTCGGGCGGACCACGCTCTCCGCGCTCATCGCCTTCACGCTCTTCGCCATCCCGGTGCTCCTCACCAACACCTACGTGGGGATGCGCGAGGTGGACCCGGCGGCGGTCGACGCCGCGAAGGGCATGGGCATGTCCGGGTTCGAGGTGCTGCGCAAGGTCGAGCTGCCGCTGGCCACCCCGGCGCTGATGAACGCCGTGCGCCAGGGTGCCGTGCAGGTCGTGGCCACGGTGTCCATCGCGGCGATCTTCGCCTTCGGCGGGCTGGGTCGGATCATCACCCGCGCCACCGGTGCCTCCGGGGGGTTCGACGTCCCGCAGATCATCGCGGGCGCCCTCGTCATCGCCGTGCTGGCGATCGCCGTGGACCTCTCCCTCGGCGCGCTCGGACGCATGGCCGACCCGGTGGGGCGGGCGCGCTCACGGGCGAGGCGGGCTGGGTCCTCGCCGGCCCGATCCGACGAGCACGGCACCGTCGTCCCCGCCTGAGACGCACCCTCGACGGCGCTCTGCTGCGTGTCGTGACGACATCGTGACCGTCGCACCCCCCGCTGGGGGACGACACCGCTCCCGCGCCGCTGTTGGATGGGCGGTGCGGGCCCCGACCGGTGCCCGCCCGACACGCGCGGCGGGCCACGCCGCGGGACACAGAAGGCGGGTCACATGATCCTCGCTGCCCGAACCACCCGAGCCGCAGCCGTCCTCGCGGGCGCTGCGCTCGCCCTGAGCGCCTGCGCGGCCGGTGACGTGGAGTCCGGCGGCACCTCGAGCCCCTCGTCCGCCGAGGGAGGTGGCGGCGACACCGTCGTCATCGGTGGCCCCGAGTTCACCGAGGGCGCGATCATGACGCAGATGTACGCCGGGGTGCTCGACGAGGCCGGCTACGACACCGAGATCGTCACCGTGGGGAACCGCGAGCTGTACTTCGGCCAGCTCTCCTCCGGGAAGGTCCAGGTCGTCCCCGACTACCTCGGCACCATCACCGAGTACATGAACACCAAGACCAACGGGCCCGACGCCGCGGTGATCGCCTCCTCGGACGCCGAGGCGACGCTGGAGCAGGCGAAGAAGCTCGCCCCCGAGTACTCCATCGCCCTGCTGGAGCCAGCGAAGGCCCAGGACCAGAACGCCTTCGCCGTCACGAAGGACTTCGCGACGCAGAACAACCTCAAGACCCTCTCCGACCTCGGGGCGCTCGGCCAGCCCGTCGTCCTCGCCGGCACCGAGGAGTGCCCCGAGCGGCCGTTCTGCGTGCCCGGCCTCGAGAGCACCTACGACATCGCGATCACCTCGGTGACCCCGACGGGGTTCGACACCGCGGCCACCAAGCAGGAGGTGCAGAGCGGAAAGGCCCAGCTGGGCCTGGTCGCCACCACCGACGCCACGCTGGACCAGTTCGACCTGGTGGAGCTCGAGGACGACAAGGGGCTCCAGCAGGCGGAGAACCTCGTGCCGGCCGTGAACGAGGCGGTGGCCGGCGACACCAAGCTGGTCGACGCGCTGGACGAGCTGTCCCAGACGCTGACCACGGCTGACCTCGCCCGGCTCAACCAGCAGGTGGACGGGGAGCGCCAGCTGCCCGAGGACGTCGCCAAGGACTACCTCGTGGAGAAGAAGCTCATCAACGGCTGACCCGCCCAGCGCCCCACCACCGCCAGCGCCCCGCACCCGGCTCGACGCCCGGGCTGCGGGGCGCTGTGCTGCGCCCGAAAAGATCCACTGTCCACAGGGCTGTCCACACCTGTGACCAGTGGGACACGTGTGACTCAAGAGACGGCCGTGTCACTTTGCGTGTCGTGGTGACAACGGGGCGTGTGTGGTTCTAGGGTCTTTCCATGACGAAGATCACGGCTCGCCACCGCGCCCCGCTCACGC
>JBBSRD010000114.1:0-8737 GCA_038243415.1 Actinomycetales bacterium
ACGTCCAGGAGCTCGTCGCGGCGCTCGAGGCCGCCGCGGTCGCCGCCGACCCCCTGGACCGTTCCGACGCGGCCTCCTGAGCCGCGACGCCGCGGCTCTCTGCCCTGAACCGCCCAGCCCGCCGTCAGCCTCGCTGCGGGCCGCGGTGGCTCGCCCGTCCGGGCCCTGACCACGCGCTCCCGGGCGACGGCTGGCACTGTGGGGGCCATGGCGGCGATCGCGGTGTTCTGCTCTGCCTCCCCGCGCATCGACCGCGTCCACGTGGAGCTGGCGGCCCGCGTCGGCCGCCTCGTGGCCGAGCGGGGCCACTCGCTGGTCTCCGGCGCCGGGACGCTGTCGATGATGGGGGCGGTGGCCGCGGCCACCCGTGACGGCGGCGGACGCACCTACGGGGTGATCCCGCGCGCCCTCCTCGAGGTCGAGGTGGGGGACCGCGCCTCCGACGAGCTGGTCATCACCGACGACATGCGCGAGCGCAAAGGCCTCATGGACGCCGCCGCCGACGCGTTCCTCGTCCTGCCGGGCGGGCTCGGCACCCTCGAGGAGCTGCTGGAGGTGTGGTCCTCTGCGGCGCTGGCCATGCACGAGAAGCCGATCGTGGTGTGCGACCCCGAGGGCGTGCTCGCCGGGCTGCGCGGCCTCGTCGAGCAGCTCGTCGACACCGGTTTCGTCTCCCGCGCCGCCGCGGACCTCACGCGGTGGGTCGATGAGCCCCTCGCCGCGGTCCGGGCCGTGGAGGCCGGTCTCGCCGGGGGGGCGGCTCGCGCCCCGGCCACCCCCGAGGACGTCCTGGAGCCGGGCGCCGGCGGCGCGGCGTGAGCCTGCTGCTCGTCCTCGCGGCGGTCGTGACGGTCGGTGTGGTGGTGGGCGTCGCCGCCGGCGTGGTCGGCGGCGGGCTGGCCCCCGCGGCCCGCGAGCGCCCCCGGGCCGTGCTGCACGCGCCGCTGGGTCGCCTCGGCGAGCACGACGTCGCCGGGCTGCGGCTGTCCACCGCCGTGCGGGGCTACCGCATGGACGAGGTGGACGCCGTCCTCGACCGCCTGCGCGCCGAGCTCGCCGCGCGCGACGCGGAGGCCACGTTCCTGCTCGACCACCCTGCAGACCGACCTGTCGACCGACCCGAGAGGGGCTGAGCGCATGGCGCGCTTCACCGTCCAACGCCCGATCAACGCTTCCGCCCAGCGCACCTGGGACCTGGTGCCCGACTGGCAGGCGCACGGCCGCTGGATCCCGGCGACCACGATGACCGTCACGGTGGCCACCGGCGGTGTCGGCGAGCAGTTCGTGGGCCGCTCCGGCGTCGGGCGCCTCGCTTTCGACGACCCGATGATCGTCACGCGCTGGGAACCGCCCACGGACACCCGCGCCGGGACCGCGGGCATCGCCCACACCGGCTCCCTGGTGCTCGGCACCGCGGAGGTCCAGGTGGTGCCCCAGCCCGGCGGCCGGTGCCGCCTGCGGTGGACCGAGGACATCGCCCTTCTGAACCGTCAGCTCTCCCGTCCGCTCCTGCCGTTCGTCGTGCTCGGCGGGCGGTTCGCCTTCGCTCGGACGCTCGCGGCGGTCGCGAAGGAGCTGGAGGCCGACGACCGGGCGTGAGCCGCCCGGCCGGCAGCGGAGCCCGGTGGACGGCGAGGCGCAGGCAGGCCTTGCCGTCTGGAATGATGGTCGCGAGCGGCGCCGTCCGGTGCCGCACCCCGATGTGCCGACCGGCGACCGCGCACGCTCCAGCCCGCGGATCGTCGGGCCTGGTAGCGAGAGCTGCGGCACTGCGAACGACGACGGAGGGTATGCCCGATGGCAGCCATGAAGCCCCGCACCGGTGATGGTCCCCTGGAGGTCACGAAGGAGGGGCGAAGCCTCATCCTCCGCATGCCTCTGGAGGGTGGTGGCCGCCTCGTCGTGGAGATGACGGCCGACGAGGTGCGCGCGCTGGCAGACTCCCTGGACGCTGCCGTCGCCTGACGAGCAGCACCAGCGGAACCGACAGCCCCGTCCTCCGCGGGGCCTTGCGGCGAGATCATCGCCGCGTGCCCCGCGGAGGGGCGGGGAGCCGGCTCGAGAAGGGGAAGACCATCGCGGACAAGACCGCCAGCTGGACGTACGCCGAGCGCTACGTCGTCGAGGGTGAGGCGATGGACCGTGCCCGGTCGCGCGCCCAGACCCTGGGCATGCCGGTGGTGGGGTCGGCGTCCGGCGCTCTCCTGCGGGCGATGGCCGCGATGCTCGACGCCCGCGGCGTCGTCGAGGTCGGCACCGGCGTGGGCGTCTCCGGGCTGTGGCTCCTCGAGGGGATGGCCCCGGGCGGGGTCCTCACCACGATCGACGTCGACCGTGACCACCAGCGCGCCGCGCGCGGAGCCTTCGCCGAGGTCGGGACGCCCCCGGCGCGCATCCGCTGCATCACCGGTCGCGCCCGCGACGTGCTCTCGCGCCTGACCGAGGGCGGCTACGACATGGTCCTCCTGGACGCGGACCCCGCAGGCGTCGAGGACTACCTCGACAGCGCGGTGTCCCTGCTGTGTCCCGGAGGGGTGCTGGCCCTGGCCGGCGCCACCGCTGACGACCGCGTGGGGGACCCTGCCCGCCGCGACGCCGCGACGGTCGCCGTCCGCGACACGCTGCGCAGCGTCAGCGAGCACCCCTCGCTGGTGCCGGCGCTGGTCCCCGCCAGCGACGGCCTCCTGCTCGGCGTCCGCCGCCGGCGCTGACGCCCGCTCGACGAGGCCGCCACTCGTGGACGTTCACCCGGACGGGTGACCCTCGGGGCCGCCCAGGCTCCGGGGCGGTGCGTCCCAGGCCCCTCACAGCAGCAGCCGCCACGATGGCCGGGTGCCCTCGACCCCGTCCCCCGCAGCGCCCGAGCCCCCGCCGTGGGTCGCGCCCACCTGGGAGCAGGTCGTCCGTGAGCACTCCGCGCGGGTCCGCCGCCACGCGCTGCGCCTGACCGGAAACCCCCACGACGCCGACGACCTCACCCAGGAGGTCTTCGTGAGGGTGTTCCGGTCCCTCGCGACCTTCACCCCGGGCACCTTCGAGGGGTGGCTGCACCGCATCACCGTGAACTGCTTCATCGACTCGGTGCGCCGCCGCTCGATCGTGCGCATCGACCCCCTCGACCCCGCCGCGGGAGAACGCCTGCCGGATTTGCGCGGCGGTGTGGAGGCCGAGTACGACCGCACCCACCTCGAGCCCGACATCCGCGCCGCGCTGGCCGCGCTGACCCCGGACTTCCGCGCCGTCGTGGTGCTCGCCGACGTCGAGGGGCGCTCCTCCACCGAGGTGGGGGCCCGCCTGGGCATCAAGCCGGCCACGGTGCGCACCCGGCTGCACCGGGCGAGGGCCCAGCTGAGGGCGCTGCTCCCCCATCTCGCCCCGACCGGCCCCCGCCCCGGCATGGGTCTGGTCTGAGCAGGAGCCGGTCACGCCCGGGCCCAGGTGCCCGGCAGCGGCCTCGCCCGGGGCGCGGACCCCGCAGGTCTGAGACGATGACGCCGGCGATGAGGTGCTGCCGGGTCCGCCGGGCCAGCTCCCGCCACCACGAGGAGGTCCGTTGAGCGAGGACGACCGCGGCCGGCCGCCGCAGCCCCAGCAGGGGGGGTGGCGCAGCGACCCCCGGGGAGTCCCCGCGTCGGGCCTCGACCCGTGGAGCTCCACCGCCGACCCCTCGGCGCCCGATCCTTCAGGGACCGGTCCTTCAGGGACTGGTCCCTCGATGCAGGGCCCCCCGCCGCCGATGTTCCCCCCACCGTCCCCTGGCGGTCCTGCACCCCGCCGGCGGCGCGGCGCCGGCGGGCTCCTCGCCGGTGTCGCGGTCGTCGCGCTGGTCCTCGGCCTCGGGGGCGGTCTCGCCGGAGCCGCGCTGTGGGACCGCTTCGGGTCCTCCCTCGGGCTCTCCGGCTCCTCCGGGCCGCTGTCCGCCCCCCGGCCGCTCGCGCCCGGCCAGGAGCCCGCGCCGCCGGCCCCCGACGGGTCGGTCGCGGCCGTCGCCGAGCAGGTGCTGCCCTCGGTGGTGACCGTCGAGGTGCGCACCGCGGAGGGCTCCGGGTCCGGCTCGGGCTTCGTCATCGACGCCGACGGTCTGCTGCTGACCAACAACCACGTCATCGGCGGGGCGAAGGACGGCGACGTCTCGGTGGTGCTCTTCGACGGCACCACCATCCCGGCCACCGTCGTCGGCTCCACCACCCGCTACGACCTCGCAGTCCTCCGTGTGGACCGCACGGGTCTCACCCCGCTGCGCTTCGCCGACACCGCGGTGGCCGTCGGCTCCCCCGTGGTCGCGGTCGGCGCCCCGCTGGGCCTGCAGTCCACCGTGACGTCCGGCATCGTCAGCGCCCTCGACCGCCCCGTCACCGCGGGCGACTCGGCCGAGGACGCGTCCTACATGAACGCGGTGCAGACCGACGCGGCCATCAATCCCGGCAACTCCGGGGGGCCCCTGATGAACCTGGACGGCGAGGTGGTGGGCATCAACTCGGCCATCGCCCAGCCGCCGGGCGGCATGGGTGCGGCCGGCGGGAGCATCGGGCTCGGCTTCGCCATCCCCGCGGTGCAGGCGGCGCGCACCGCCACCGAGATCATCGACACCGGTGTCGCGACCTACCCGGTCGTCGGCGTGAGCCTCGACGGCGAGTACGGCGGTCCGGGCGTCCGCGTGGCGCGCGACGCGCCGAGGGGCGAGCCCGTGACCCCGGGCGGCCCCGCCGCGGAGGCCGGCATCGAGCCGGGCGACGTCATCCTCGCCTTCAACGGGCGACCGGTGCGGGAGACCGCCGAGCTCATCGTCGCGATCGGTGCCCAGCGCCCCGGCGACCAGGCCACACTGACCCTCGCCGGGTCCGGTGGGACCACCCGGGACGTCGTCCTGGAGCTCGACGCGAAGGAGGAGGGCTGATGTTCGGGATCAACCTGGGGGAGTTCACGGTCATCGCCGTGATCGCCCTGATCGTCATCGGGCCCGAGCGGCTGCCCAAGTACGCCGAGCAGCTCGGCCGCCTCGTCCGGGAGGGCCGCAAGATGGCGCTCGGCCTGCGCGAGCAGGTGCGCGAGGAGATCGGCCCGGAGTTCGACGACGTCGACTGGCGCAAGCTCGACCCCCGCCAGTACGATCCGCGCCGGATCGTCAAGGACGCCCTGAAGGACACTTTCGAGGACGACGTGAAGCCGCGGTCGTCCACGACCGGTCGGTCCGCGGGCTCCGTCGCCGCGACCAGCGGCGCCTCGGCCGTCGGCGGGGCGGCGGCGGCGAAGGCCGGCAGCGCCTCCGCGAACGGTGCGGCGTCAGCCCAGCCGGGCGACGCTCCGGCCAGCGCCCCGTACGACTCCGACGCCACCTGACCCGCCGCCCCTAGGGTGGCGTCGTGGCGAGCGGATGGAGATGGATCGGGCAGCGGCTGCTGCGGGTGGCGAGGAGCCAGGGCCCGAGGGTCGTGGAGAAGGCCCTGCGCGCGCGCGCCGGCACCGGGCGCGGGACGGGCGCGCCTGCTGACGACGCGCGTCCCCTCCGGGTGGACCGCACCTCCCCGGGCGGATCGCCGGGACGCGGTCGTCACGCGGACCGCCGTCACCCCTCCCCGGGGACCTCCGGGGAGTCGTCGCCGACCGGGCGCGGGCGTCCCACCCGCCACCGCCCCTCCCGCGAGGCGGCCCGCCAGGTCTCCTACGCCCCCGACCTCGACGGCGACGCCGACCCCGGCGAGGTGGTGTGGACCTGGGTGGCCTACGAGGAGGACCCGACCCGCGGCAAGGACCGGCCGGTGCTCGTCGTCGGCCGCGACGGGCCCGACGTGCTCGCCCTCATGCTCTCGTCGACGGACCACGACGGCGACGACGGATGGCTCGCTCTGGGGCCGGGTGCCTGGGACCGCGAGCACCGCTCCTCGTGGCTGCGGCTGGACCGCGTGCTGGTGCTCGAGGACGGGGACGTGCGCCGCGAGGGCTCCGTGCTCGCCCGCGACCGCTTCGACGCGGTGGCGCGGCGCCTGCGCTCCGACCACGGCTGGAGCTGACCGGCGGCTGAGTCCCTGGGCTGTGCCGCTGCGCTGCGCCGGGCCGGGTCGGGCTCAGCCGACGGAGAGCCGGAGCGCGCGCCCCGACAGGCCACGCGGGCGGCGCCCCAGGCGGTCCGCGAGCCCGGCCAGGGCCACGGCCGCGGGGGAGCCGGGGGCGCTGAGCACCACGGGCAGGCCGTCGTCGCCGCCCTCGCGCAGCGCCGGGTCCAGGGGCACCTGGGCGAGGAGCTCGACGGGGTCGTCGTCGGTGGACAGGGCCGCGGCGACCGCGGCCCCGCCGCCGGAGCCGAAGACCTCGAGCCGCGAGCCGTCCGGCTGGGTGAGCCAGGCCATGTTCTCCACCACCCCGAGCACCGGCGACCCCGTGCGGCGCGCCAGGGAGCCGGCGCGCACCGCCACGTCGGCCGCGGCCGGCTGAGGCGTGGTCACCACGAGCAGCCCCGCACCGGGCAGCAGCTGGGACAGCGAGATGGGGATGTCCCCGGTGCCCGGGGGCAGGTCGAGGAGGAGGACGTCGAGGTCGCCGAAGTGCACGTCGGTGAGGAACTGCTCCAGCGCTCGGTGCAGCAGCGGGCCGCGGTGGAGCACGGGCTGGCCCGCCGGGGCGAACATGCCCATGGAGACCACCTTCACGCCGTGCGCGACCGGCGGGATGATCATGTCGTCGAGCTTGACCGGCGGGTGGGTCACGCCGATCATCCCCGGCACCGAGAAGCCGTGGACGTCGGCGTCGACGATCCCCACCGCGAGGCCGGAGGCGGCCATCGCCACCGCGAGGTTGACGGTCACCGTGGACTTGCCGACGCCGCCCTTGCCCGACGCCACCGCGATCACGCGGGTGAGCGACCCCTTCGCGGCGAAGGGGATGGTCTTCTCGGGGCGCCCGCCGCGCAGGGTCAGGCGCAGCGCGGCGCGCTGGTCGGCGTCCATCACCCCGAGGGGGACCTCGACGTCGACCACGCCCGGCAGGGGCAGGACGGCGGCGCGCACCGACTCCGTCAGCGTGCCGCGCAGCGGGCAGGCCGAGGTGGTGAGCAGCACCGTGACGGTGACCCGTGCCCCGTGACCGCCGGCCCCGTCCTCCAGAGGCTCGATCCCGATCGCGTCGACCATGCCGAGCTCGGTGAGGGGCCGGCGGATCTCCGGGTCGAGCACGCCGGCGAGCGCCTGGCGCACGGCGGGCTCGGTGACGAGGGGGGAGGACATGCCTCCAGGCTACGGACGCCCCGGTCGGGTGGGGAGCCTGGCGCCCTCCTTCACGTCACCCGCAGGGCCTCCTCGAAGGTGGTCTCGCCGCGCATCGCCTTGGCGATCGCGGAACCGCGCAGGCTGATCATGCCCTTGCGCTCGGCGACGGCGGCGATGGCCGTCTCGGAGGCGTCGTGCATGAGGGCGGCCCGCATCTCGGCGTCGACGGTGAGCACCTCGTAGACGGCGGTGCGCCCGCGGTAGCCGGTCCCGCCGCACTCCGGGCACCCGGTGCCCCGCATCGGCGTGGCGTCCCTGAGGTCGTCGGCGGTGAGGTCGAGAGGCACCAGGACGTCGTCGTCGGGCACGTAGGGCGCCGCGCAGTTGGCGCAGGGACGCCGGACCAGGCGCTGGGCGATGGAGGCGGTCAGC
The DNA here is from genome assembly GCA_038243415.1 of Actinomycetales bacterium. Taxonomy (GTDB): domain Bacteria; phylum Actinomycetota; class Actinomycetes; order Actinomycetales; family Quadrisphaeraceae; genus CADCUY01. The sequence continues at coordinate 7,635 of JBBSRD010000114.1, forward strand.
GAGGAGGCCACCAGGAAGGGCTGCGCGCCCATGTCCACCAGGCGGGTCAGCGCGGCGACGGCGGAGTTGGTGTGCAGCGTGGTGAGCACGAGGTGGCCGGTGAGCGAGGCCTTCAGCGCCAGCTCGGCGGTCTCGGTGTCGCGGACTTCGCCGACGAGGACGATGTCGGGGTCCTGGCGCAGGATCGAGCGCAGCCCCGCCTGGAAGGTCATGCCGGTGCGCACGTTCACCTGCACCTGGGTGATCCCGGGGAGCTGGACCTCGACGGGGTCCTCGAGGGTGACGATGTTCTTCTCCGGGGTGAGGATCTTCGCCAGCGCGGAGTACAGGGTGTTCGTCTTGCCCGAGCCGGTGGGCCCGGTGATGAGCACGAGGCCCTGCGGCACCGACAGCGCCCGGACGAACGCGCGCAGCTGGGGCGGGTCGAACCCCAGGCTCTCCAGGGGCGCGACGTCCTCGCCGCGGGAGAGCAGGCGGATCACGACCTTCTCGCCGTGCAGGGCCGGCAGCGTGGACACGCGGCAGTCGATGGCGGTGCCGTCCACGCTGATGCGCGCCCGGCCGTCCTGGGGCACGCGGCGCTCCGCGATGTCCAGGCCCGACATGATCTTCAGGCGGGAGACCACCGTCCCCGCGGCCCGGCGCGAGGTGGTCATGACGTCGCGCAGCACCCCGTCGATGCGGTAGCGCACCCTCAGCTCCGTGCGCTGGGTCTCGACGTGGATGTCCGAGGCCCGCAGCTTCACCGCGTCGGCGAGGATCTTGTTGACGAGGCGGACGATCGGCGTGGACTCGTCGTCCGCGGCGTCGTCGAGAGGCTCGTTCGGCTGCGTGGCAGCCGTTCCCTCGAAGAGGTCGTCGTCGTCGACGATCGTCGAGACGGTGGAGCCGTCCGAGCCGGCGCCGCCGAGGCTCCACGCGCGGGCCAGCTGGTCGCGGATCGCCGAGGCGGTGGCGACCTTGACGAGCAGCCCGGGGGCTCCGGTGTGGAGCTTGACGTCGTCGAGGGCGATGACGTTGGTGGGGTCCGCGGTGGCGATGACCAGCCCGGAGGCGTTGCGGTCGATGACGAGGATGCGCGAACGCTCCGCGATGGCCTGCGG
>JBBSRD010000115.1:0-8728 GCA_038243415.1 Actinomycetales bacterium
GGGGCGGCGACGTCGCGCCCGCCCGCAGCGGCGAGGAGGTCCCGGCGGAAGTCCGCCGCGGTGGCGTAGCGGTCCTCGCGGTCCTTGGCGAGGGCGTGCAGCACCACGCGGTCCATCTCCGGGCTCACGGAGGGGTCCCACCTGGACGGCGGCTCGGGCTGCTCGCGCACGTGCTGGTAGGCCACGGACACCGGCGAGTCCCCGACGAAGGGGGGCCGGCCGGTGAGCAGCTCGTAGAGCAGGCAGCCGGCGGAGTAGAGGTCGGTGCGCTGGTCGACGGTCTCGCCGCGGGCCTGCTCCGGGGAGAGGTACTGGGCGGTCCCGATGACCGCGGAGGTCTGGGTCATGGTCGCGGACGCGTCCGACATGGCCCGGGCGATGCCGAAGTCCATCACCTTGACCACGCCGTCGGGGGTGACCATGACGTTGGCAGGCTTGATGTCGCGGTGCACGATGCCCTGGCGGTGGCTGTAGTCCAGCGCGGTCAGCACCCCCGCGGTGATCTCGACGGCCTCGGCGGTGCCGAGCCCCACGCCGATCTCGGCGGTGGCCGTCACCGAGGTGCTGCGCGACGTGCCGCGCCGGCGGCGCTGCTCGGGATCGATCCCGTCCCCCTCGTCGCCCTCGTCCTCGGCGGCGGAGCTGGCCGCCGCGGAGACGAGGATGTCCTTGACGGTGCGGCCCTCGACGTGCTCCATGACGATGTACGGCAGGCGCGCGGTGTTGCCGGAGGAGTCGGTGAAGGAGTCTTCGCCGGTGTCGTAGACGGCGACCACGCTGGGGTGGTTGAGGGCCGCGGAGGAGTGGGCCTCACGGCGGAAGCGGGCCTGGAAGAGCGGGTCGCGGGCCATGTCGCTGCGCAGCATCTTCACCGCCACCAGCCGCTCGAGGCGATGGTCGCGGCAGAGGTGGACCTCGGCCATTCCGCCGCGCCCCAGGACCTCGCCGATCTCGTAGCGATCGCCCAGCATCCGCGGGAGATCGTTGCCGGGGTTCACCTGGTGCCGTCCTTGAGGTCGCTGCGTCCGGCCACGACCGTATCCGCTCGACCGACGTCCGCGTGCTGCGACCCGTCGTCGGCGGAGCTCCGGCGCACCGGGAGCCCAGGACGTCCCACGGCGGTCATCCGGTGCCGCCAGCGCCGGCAGCGGCCCCGCCCGGGGCCTCGCTGCCCGGTTCGGCCGGCGGCGGGTCCGGGTCGGCGGGCGGTTCGGCCGGCGGCGGCGGCGTCACCGTCTTCGTCTTCGTCGGCGCGGGGGTGGCCGGCGTCGTGGTCACCGGTGCGGGCTCGGTGGGGCGGGTCTCGCCGCCGGGCGCGTCCTCCTCGTCGGAGGGGGGTGGGGCCTCGGACGTCGTCGAGCTCGTCGTGGGCGCCGGCGCCGGCGGCGGCGGCGGCGGCGTCGTCGTCGGCGTCCCCTCGCTGGGCTCGGGCTCGTCCTGCGGCGCGTCCGTGCTCGTGCTCGTGGTCGTGTCGGTAGCGGGGTCGGTGACGGGCCCGTCGGCGTCGCCGAGCCCGTTGACGATCCCGATGACCGCGGCCAGGAGGATGATGGCGAGCACGACGATGAGCCCGATGAGCGGCGTGGTCAGCCGGCGCGGCGGTCGACCGCCGCCCCCACCGGCCGGCTCGCGGTCCCCCACGCCGGCCCCGCGCAGCGGCGTCCCCGTCGTCGCGGGGGACGCCGCGACCACCGCGGTGGGGTCGACGCCTCCGCCCACCGCGGCCGGCATGGCCCGGGTGGTGCTCTCGCCGGCGGGCATGACGGTGGTCGACGCCGCCGTCGCTCCCGCAGCGCCGGCGGCGCCTGCAGCGGCGGCGGGCACGATCCCGCGCAGCCGGGTCAACGCCCCCGCGTCGTCGCCGGCCGCGAGGCGGTCCGCCACGGCGGCGACCCCGGCGGCGTCGGACGGGCGGCGCTCCGGCTCCTTGACGAGCAGCGCGGCGACCAGGGCGTCGGCAGCGTCGCTCACCGAGGCGGGCAGCGGCGGCGGCGGCTGGTTGACCTGCGCGAGCGCGATGGCCACCTGGCTGTCGCCGGTGAAGGGCCGGGCGCCGCTGAGCATCTCGTGGAGCACCACGCCGAGGGCGTAGAGGTCCGTGGCGGGCCCGATGTCGCGCCGGCCGATGGCCTGCTCGGGAGCCAGGTAGGACGCCGTGCCCATCACCTCACCGGTGGCGGTCACCGGCGACTGCGACGTGGCGCGGGAGATCCCGAAGTCGGTGATCTTGACGTTGCCGTCCGGGGTCACGAGGAGGTTCCCGGGCTTGACGTCGCGGTGGACCAGGCCGGCGCGGTGGGCCGCGGCGAGCCCGCGCGCCGTCTGCGCCGTGATCGCCGCCGCCACGGCGACGTCGAGGGGTGCGTCGGCGGCGATGAGGTCCGAGAGCGGCGCGCCCGGCACCAGCTCCATGACGAGGTAGGCGCGACCCTCGTCCTCGCCGTAGTCGTAGAGCGTCGCGATGTTCGGGTGGGACAGGCGCGCGCTGTTGCGGGCCTCGGTGCGGAAGCGGTCGAGGAAACCGGCGTCGGCGGCGAACTCGGGCTTCAGCACCTTGACGGCCACGATGCGGTCGAGCAGCTCGTCGAGCGCCTTCCAGACCTCACCCATCCCGCCCTCGGCCACCGGGGCGGTCAGGCGGTAGCGCCCGCCGAGGACGGAGTCGGCGTCGAGCCCCCTCACGAGCCGTCTCCCCGCTGCTCGAGCGTGTCCAGGCGCGCCTGGATCATGCGCTTGGCGATCGGGGCGGCGGTGCGCCCCCCGGAGGCCTGGCTGGCGCTGTTGCCGCCGTCCTCGACCACCACGGCGACCGCGATGGTCGGGTCGTCAGCGGGCGCGAAGGCGGTGAACCAGGCGTGCGGCGGCTGGTCGGCGCCCTGCTCGGCCGTGCCGCTCTTCCCGGCGACGGCCACCCCGGAGATCTGGGCGGCGGTGCCGGTGCCGTCCTCGACCACGCCCTCCATCATCTGCGTGAGCTTTCCGGCGGTGTCGTCGCTGACGGCCCGACCCAGCCTCTTCGGCCGCGGCGAGGACAGCACCTCGAGGTCCTCACCGCGGACGGAGTCGATGAGCTGCGGGGTCATCACCACGCCGCCGTTGGCCACCCCGGCGGAGACCATGGCGATCTGCAGCGGGGTGACGCGCACGTCGAACTGCCCGATGGAGGACTGCGCGAGCTGCGGGGGGTTCATGCCGGTGGGCACGGTGGACGGTGTCACGGGCAGGGGGATCTCCAGGTCGGTGCCAAAGCCGAACGCGTCGGCCTGTGCGGTGAGCTTGTCCTCGCCGAGGGCCATGCCCAGGGCGGCGAAGGCGGTGTTGCACGAGACGCGCAGCGCGTCGGCGAGGCTCTGCTTCCCGCTCGGGGAGCAGGACGAGCCCCCGGAGTTGGGCAGCGGCTGCGTGGTCTGGGGGAGGGTGAGCTCGTCGGGGGCGTCCAGCACGCTGGAGGGCGTGTAGCCGTTCTCCAGCGCCGCGGCAGCGGTGATGATCTTGAAGACGGAGCCGGGCGCGTACTGGCGCGAGGCGATGGCCCGGTTCTCCAGGGGGCGCGCGGGATCGTCGAGGAGGCGCTGGCGCGCGGCGCTCGCGGCCTGGGTGTCGTGGCTGGCCAGAGGGTTCGGGTCGTACTGGGGCTTGGAGACCATCGCGAGGACGTCGCCGGTGCGCGGGTCCAGCGCGACCGCGGCGCCGCGCTGGTCGCCCAGGGCTTCGGCGGCGGCGCGCTGCACCGCGGGGTCGATCGTGGTCTCCACGACGGCCCCCGACGGCTTGCGCCCGGTGAGCAGGTCCGACATCCGCCGGTAGAAGAGCTCGTCGGACGTCCCGGAGAGCAGCGCGTCCTCGGTGGCCTCCAGGCCCGTGGCGCCGGCGACGACGGAGTACGAGCCCGTGGTGTGGGAGTACAGCGAGCCGCCGGGGTAGGAGCGCTGGTACTGGTACGGGTCGTCGACGGGCGTCGACTGCGCGACCGGCTCGCCGGCGACGGTGATGGGCCCGCGGTCGTGCCCGAACTCCTCGTAGAAGGTGCGCGAGTTGCGCCCGTCGGCCCGCAGGGAGGGCGCAGAGACGAACTGGACGTAGGTCGCGGCGAGGAGCAGCACCGTGAACATCGCCCCCACGAGCACCCCGAGGCGGCGCACGGGCCCGTTCACAGCCGCACCACCTGGGTCTCGTTCGCCGAGACCTCGTCCCGCGCGGTCGTCGGGTCGCCGCGCTGGTCACCGGCGGCGGGCACCGCGACGGGGGCCGGCGCGGGGCGGCGCGCGGCATCGGACATGCGCAGCAGCAGGGCGATGATGATCCAGTTCGCCAGCAGCGAGGACCCGCCGTAGGCGAGGAACGGGAGGGTGAGGCCGGTGAGCGGGATGACGCGCAGCACCCCGCCGGCGACGACGAAGCACTGGAGCGCCACGGTGAAGCCCAGCCCGGAGGCGAGCAGCTTGCCGAAGCCGTCCCGGACGCCGATGGCGGTGCGCAGCGCCCGCTGGACGAGGACGAGGTAGAGCACGAGGACGGCCATGACGCCCACGAGACCGAGCTGCTCCCCGACGGTGGCCAGGACGAAGTCCGACTCCGCGAACGGCACGATGGTGGGCCGGCCCCCGCCGATGCCCTGCCCCGTGAGGCCGCCGCTGGCGAAGCCGAAGAGGCCCTGCACCAGCTGGTAGCTCCCCCCGAAGTCCCGGTCGTAGATCTGCTGGTCGAAGGGGTGGAGCCAGGCGTCGACGCGACCGGTCACGTGGCTGATGGTCGTCGCGGCGATCACGGCGCCCCCGACGAACAGCGTGAGGCCGATGGCGATCCACGAGATGCGCTCGGTGGCGACGTAGAGCATCGCGACGAAGAGGCCGAAGAAGAGCAGCGAGGTCCCCAGGTCGCGCTGGCCCACGAGCACGAGCACGCTCGCGGCCCAGGCCAGCAGGATCGGCCCGAGGTCGCGGGGGCGCGGGAAACGGATGCCGAGCACCTTGGGGCCGACGAGGGAGAGGGTGTCGCGTGCGGTCACGAGGTAGCCGGCGAAGAACACCGCGAGCACGATCTTCGTGAGCTCCCCGGGCTGGAAGGACAGCGGCCCGACGCGGATCCAGATGGAGGCGCCGTTGATGGTGACGCCGAGGCCGGGGACGAGCGGGAGCAGCAGCAGGGCGAGCCCGACCACCATCGCCGTGAAGGTGTAGCGGCGCAGGAGCCGGTGGTCGCGCAGGGCGATGACGACGGCGGCGGCCAGCACCACGCCGAGGACCGTCCACACCTGCTGCTTGGGACCGAAGGCCGCGTCGGTGGACCCGGCGGTGGTGCGGGCGGCGTCGATGCCGTGGATGATCGCGAGGCCCAGCCCGTTGAGCAGCAGGGCGACGGGCAGGATCAGCGGGTCGGCGTAGGAGGCGCGCCAGCGCACCACCAGGTGCGCGCCGAGACCCAGGGCTCCGAGGAGCGCGGCGTGGCGGCCCAGGCCCGGCGACCACGTGGCGTCGGTGGTGACCGTGACCATCCCGTACGCGAGCACGCTGATGCCCACCGCGACGACGATCAGCGCGAGCTCGGTGGTGCGCCCGCTGCGGACGGGGTGCGTCGTGACCGTCGACATCAGCCTCCGGCCCCCTCGGTCGCAGCAGCCTCGTCGGCCGCGGGCGGTGCGTCGGGCTCGGCCGGCACTGCCGGTCGGGGGTCGGGAGCGCTCCCGGCGGCCTTCAGGTCCGAGACGATGCGCCGCGCGTCGGGCAGGTCGGACGCGGAGATGGTCTCCTGCACGCGCTGGCGGTAGATCGGGGGGAGGTCGACGATGGAGGTCGACGAGCGCTGGACCATCGTCGAGAGGCTGACGGGCCCGACGTCCTGAGGCAGTCCCGTGAAGATCGCCACGTCACCGCCCGCCGTGCCGACGAAGTACTGGCGGTCCAGCCACGCCCGCACCGCGAGGGTGCCCCCGCCGATGACGACGGCCGCGACGACCAGCGCCACGACCCATCGCGCGCCGGAGCGCCGACCCCGGCGCCGGCTCCGATTTCGGGGTCGCAGCGGCCCGGGCGCCTCCTCGTCGTCGCTCTGACCCTGCGCCCGCGCAGCGACCTCCTCGTCCCGGTCCCGGCGGTCCGCGACGTCCCCCGCGCTGACGTCTCCCGCGCCGGCGGAGAGGGGGATCGGCTGCGTGGGGGCGGCGTGGATGAGCTCCGCGGCCCGCGTCGCGGCGGTGCTCTGCTCCGCGTGGCCCGCGGACCGGTCGATCGATGCGGCGCCGACGACGAGCGGCGCCCCGAACCCGTCCAGGGAGCGCTCGTCGACGACGTCGGCCAGGACACACGTGATGTTGTCCGGCCCGCCACCGCGCAGGGCGAGGTCCACGAGGGCCCGGGCGCACTCCTCGAGGTCGGCGTGGCCGCGCAGCGTCTCGCCGATGGTCTCGTCGCTGACCGGCCCCGAGAGGCCGTCGGAGCACAGGAGCCACCGGTCGCCGACGACGGCGGCCCGCACGGAGGTGTCGAGCTCCACCTCTGCGTCCACGTCGCCCAGCACGCGCATGATCACCGAGCGCTGGGGGTGGCTCTCCGCCTCCTCGGCGGTGATGCGCCCCTCGTCGACGAGCATCTGGACGAACGTGTGGTCGCTGGTGACCTGGACCAGCTCGCCGTCGCGCAGCAGGTAGGCGCGGGAGTCGCCGATGTGGGCGAGGACGAGGCGGTCCTCGCTGCGCAGGATCGCGGTCACCGTGGTGCCCATGCCCTTGAGGCTGGCGTCGTCGGCGACGGCCTCCATGATCGTGTCCTGCGCCCCGGAGATGGCCCCCGACAGGTGCGCGAGGGCGTCCGGCCCCGCAGCCTCGGAGTCGAGGCCCACGAGGGCCGCGACGGCGATGGAGGACGCGACGTCCCCGCCGGCGTGGCCGCCCATCCCGTCCGCGACGACGATCAGGTGCTCGCCGGCGTACCCGGAGTCCTGGTTGTTGCGCCGCACCAGCCCGACGTCGGACCGGGCCACCGAGCGCAGCGTGAGGGCCACGGCGCTACCCCTGCAGCTCGATGGTCGTCCGCCCGATCCTGACGACGGCGCCGGCGCTCACGGAGGACGAGCCCTCCAGCGGCTCGGAGGCGCCGCGCGGGGTCGGGGAGAGCAGGGTGCCGTTCGTGGACCCAAGGTCCTCGAGGTGCCACGTGGCGTCGGGGGAGGCGCCCGGAGGGCTGAGGCGCGCGTGCCGCGAGGACGCGTAGTCGTCGTCGAGCACGAGGGCGCACTCGGGGGAGCGCCCGATGAGCACCGGGGCGCGCCCGAGGTCCAGGGCGGTCCCTCGCAGCGGTCCCTCGGTGACCACCAGGCGCCGCGGCGCGCGGGGTTCTGTCGCCCGCGGCGGGGAGGGAGCCGGCCGTGCGCCGCCGGAGGGCTGGACGGTCGCCGCCGCGAGGTCGGACCGGCGCCCGCCGCGCGGGCGGGCGAGCACCCGGGTGCCGTAGAGGTTGCGGCGCAGGACGACCACCACGGACACGACGAAGACCCACAGGCCCGCGAGCAGTCCCAGCTGCAGGACCGTGACGGTCAGCTGGCTCACGCCGCGCTCGGGCGGCCGGCGGCGTCGATCCTGCTGCTGCGCCCGCCCACGACGCTCACCATGCCTCGTCGTCGGCGCCCTGGGCGTGAGCGCCACGGGAGTGGACGGTGATCGTGGTCGACCCGATGGAGATCGTCGACCCGTCACCCACCTGGGCGACCCGCGAGCGGTCACCGAGCCGCTGGCCGTCGACCACCGTGCCGTTCGTGGAGCCGAGGTCGCGCACGAGGATGCGCTCGCCGTCGACCTTGAGCTCCGCGTGGCGCCGGGAGGCGCCCGGGTCGTCGAGGACGACCTCGCAGCCGGCGTCGCGCCCCAGCGAGGTGATCTTGGACGTCAGCTGGTAGCGGCGGCCGTTGATGTCCAGGACGGGGTGGGAGACCGTGGCGTTGGCGGTGGTCCCCGGAGCGATGCCCCCCCGCACCCTGGCGCTGCGCACCCGGAAGACCCCGGTGGCGAGCTCCTCGTCGCGGCTGAGGGAGATGGTGACCGGACCGGGGAAGGAGTAGCGCTGGCTGCGGGCGTGGTCGGTGAGCGCGGTGCTCAGCTCGCCGGAGAGCTGCTCGCCCCAGGACTCGAGGCGGTCGTGGTCGGAGGGCCCGAGCTCGACGGTGTACGCGTTGGGCACCAGCGTGCGGTCGGGGCCGACGACGGCAGCGGTGGTGTCTGCTTCGCGGCGCAGCGCCGAGGCCAGCTCCACCGGCTGCACCTCGGACTTGAACGCGCGGGCGAACGCACCGTTGACCACGCGCTCGACGCCGCGCTCGAACCTGTCGAGCACTCCCACGACCACTCCGTCCCGTGTCACCTCGTGGCCGTGCGCCGATCGAGCGCCGGTTGTGCGCCGACGGATCGTCTCGCTGACCACCTGATCCGTCGATGGTAGGGGTCAGCGACCTCCGGCGGGGTCGCTGCGCCCACCCGGTCCGGGGAGGCCCGGCGGCGGGGCAGGTGCCCCGAGCGCCGGTGATACGTTGGGGCTCCACGCGCAAGTGGCGGAATTGGCAGACGCGCACGGTTCAGGTCCGTGTGCTCGAAAGGGCGTGGGGGTTCAAGTCCCCCCTTGCGCACCATCACGTGGTCGACGACGACGACGACGACCGAGCGCTTTCCTCTAGTCGCCCCGAGATCGTCCGCCATGACGGGTCCTTCCGCGGAGGGACCGCCGGCTCGGGTGGGGCAGCA
>JBBSRD010000116.1:0-8716 GCA_038243415.1 Actinomycetales bacterium
GCGACGTCGGCGATGGAGCGCAGCTCGAGCACCACCTCGGCGTCCTCGCCGGGCTCGCCCAGGAGCGCGAAGCCGGGAGCCTTGCGCTTGTTCGAGGACAGCGCGGCGTTGCCCAGCCCGCCGCGCCCGCCGGCGGCGATGACGAAGCGGGTGCCGGCGCCGAGGAGGTCGGCGACCAGCGTGCCGGAGCGGGTCCGCACGGTGGTGCCGTCGGGGATACGGAGCACCACGTCGTCGCCGTAACCGCCGTTGCGCCAGTCGCCGGCGCCCTGCCCACCCTTGCCGCCGCGGCGGTGCGGGGTGTGGTGGAAGTCGAGGAGGGTCGAGGTCGACGGGTCGACCTCGAGCACGACGTCGCCGCCGCGCCCTCCGTCGCCGCCGTCAGGCCCGCCGAGGGGCTTGAACTTCTCGCGGTGCACCGAGGCGATGCCGTGGCCGCCGTCACCGCCGCTCACGTGCAGGACCACGCGGTCCACGAAGCTCGCCACTGCGTCTGCCTCCGTCTGCCTTGTCTGCTGTGGGTCGTGCTCTGCGCCGCTGTGCTCTGAGCACGGCTCGGCCCCGCCGACCGAGGGTCGACGGGGCCGGGTCGCGTGCAGCGTGGCGGTGCTCAGGAGGCGGGAGCCGCCTCGACCAGCACCCGCGCGGCGACGTTGATGACGCGGCGGCCACGGGCGTTGCCGAACTCGACGTGCCCGGGGACGAGGGCGAACAGCGTGTCGTCCTTGCCGCGGCCCACCCCGGCGCCGGGGTGGAAGTGGGTGCCGCGCTGGCGGACGATGATCTCGCCAGCCTTCACGAGCTGACCACCGAAGCGCTTCACGCCGAGGCGCTGGGCATTGGAGTCGCGACCGTTGCGCGAGGAGCTCGCGCCCTTCTTGTGAGCCATCGTGGTGCCTTCCGTGAGGACTGGTGCTGCGCCGCGAGGCGCGTCGAGGAAAGGGGGAGCGGCTCGATCACCGCCCGGCGTTCGTCAGCCGATGGAGGTGACGCGCAGGCGCGTCAGCTTCGAGCGGTGACCCTGACGGCGGCGGTAGCCCGTCTTGTTCTTGAACTTCATGATGATGATCTTCGGGCCCTTGTCATCCCGGACGACCTCGGCGACGACCTTGGTGGAGGCCAGCTCCGAGGCGTCAGAGGTGATGGTGGTGCCATCGACCAGCATGAGCGGCTTCAGCTCGACGTTTCCGTCGCTGTCACCGGCGATGCGGTCGACCACGACGATGTCGCCGACCGACACCTTCTCCTGACGGCCGCCGGCGCGGACGATCGCGTACACCACTGTGCTGCTCCTACCGTTGGGACTTCGTTGACTGGTCTCGTGCTGTGACGTGCTGCGACGTGACCGGGACTCGGGGGCCGGCGAGCGACCGGTGCTGGCCGCCCGCTGGAGCGGGCCGCGAACGACGGGTGCGCCGACCGCTCAGGGTAGCCGATGCCGCCGGCCCAGGTCGACCGGCGGCACCGGGCGACGATCAGTCCTCCGTGGGAGGACCCTCGGGCCCGGTCTCGGACGGCCGCTCCGGCTCGGGCAGGGGTGGCTCCTCCGGCTCCGTCCCCGTCGTCGACACGGGCGCCACCGGCTCCACCACCGGCTCGGGGCCGGGCTCGACACGGACCTCGGAGTCGATCTCGACCTCGACCTCGACCTCTGCCGGGGTCTCGTCCTCCTCCGCGTGCAGGTCGACGATCTCGACCGTCTCGGCGACCTCCACCATCACGGCTGCGGTGTCGGCCGCTGCCGTCTCGGTGTCGAGATCGACGTCGTCGCCCTCCTCCGTCTCCGAGGCGGGCAGGAGCCTCGAGGCCATCGCCACGCCGTGGATCGCGTCGCGCACGGCGTCGCGGGCGGCCTCGAGCCGGACGCGCTCGTCCTCGTCCATCTCCTCGGAGCCCTCGGGCGGCGCCTCCTGGGGGCTCTCGGCGCGCCGCGGAGCGCGGTCGCTCCCGCCCCGCGGACGACGGCCACGGCCGGTGCCGCCGGAGCCGCCGGAGCCGCTGCTGCTGGCGCCGGAGCCGGAGCCGCTGCCGCTGCCGCTGCCGCCGGAGCTGCTGCTGCCACCGGACCCGCTGCCACCGCTCGAGCCCGGCACGGTGCCGGACCCGTCGGTCTCCAGGGGCTCGTCGTGGAGCATGACGCCCCGGCCGTGGCAGTGCTCGCACGTCTCGGAGAAGGCCTCCAGCAGGCCCTGGCCCACGCGCTTGCGCGTCATCTGCACCAGGCCCAGCGAGGTCACCTCGGCGACCTGGTGCTTGGTCCGGTCACGCCCGAGGCACTCGACGAGCCGGCGCAGGACCAGGTCACGGTTGGACTCGAGCACCATGTCGATGAAGTCGACGACGATGATGCCGCCGATGTCCCGCAGCCTCAGCTGGCGGACGATCTCCTCGGCGGACTCGAGGTTGTTGCGGGTGACCGTCTCCTCGAGGTTGCCCCCCGAGCCGGTGAAGCGGCCGGTGTTGACGTCGACGACGGTCATGGCCTCGGTGCGGTCGATGACCAGCGACCCCCCCGAGGGGAGCCACACCTTGCGCTCGAGGGCCTTGGCGATCTGCTCGTCGACGCGGTGGTGCTCGAAGGCGGTGCCCGGCCCGGTCCACTGGGTGACGCGCTCGGACAGGTCGGGGGCGATGGAGTCGACGTAGGGCTTGATCTCGCCCCACGCGGCCTCCCCGTCGACCACGAGCGAGGCGAAGTCCTCGTTGAAGACGTCGCGGACCACCTTGATGGTGAGGTCCGGCTCGCCGTGCAGGAGCGTGGGGGCGCCCACCTTCTTGGCGCGCGCGGAGATGCGCTCCCACTCCCCCACGAGGCGCTCGACGTCGCGCTTCAGCTCGGTCTCCGAGGCGCCCTCGGCGGCGGTGCGCACGATGACGCCCCCGTCCGCGGGGACGACCTCCTTGAGGATCTTCTTCAGGCGGGCCCGCTCGGTGTCGGGGAGCTTGCGCGAGATGCCCGTCATCGACCCACCGGGCACGTACACGAGGTAGCGCCCCGGCAGCGAGACCTGGCTGGTCAGGCGCGCGCCCTTGTGGCCGATCGGGTCCTTCGAGACCTGCACGAGCACCGGGTCGCCGGACTTCATGGCCGTCTCGATCTTCTTCGACGTCCCCGTGAGGCCGGCGGCCTCCCAGTTCACCTCGCCGGCGTAGAGCACGGCGTTGCGACCGCGGCCGATGTCGACGAAGGCGGCCTCCATCGACGGCAGCACGTTCTGGACCTTGCCGAGGTGGACGTCGCCGATCATCGAGGTGTGCTGCTTGCGGGCCACGTAGTGCTCGACGAGGACCTCGTCCTCGAGCACCGCCACCTGCGTGCGGCCGTCGACCGAGCGCACCACCATCGTGCGCTCGACGGACTCGCGACGGGCGAGGAACTCCGCCTCGGAGATGACCTTGGGACGACGACCGGTCTCACGGCCCTCGCGGCGGCGCTGACGCTTCGCCTCGAGGCGCGTGGAGCCCTTGATGGAGGTGATGTCGTCGTCGCTGGTGCCCGAAGAGCCTGACCCGCTGGGCGAGCCGGAACCACCGGGGCCACCGGAACCCCCCGACCCACCCGGGCTGTTGGACCCGCCCGAGCCGTTGGACCCGCCCGAGGACCCGGACCCGCTGGAGCGGCCACGGCCGCGACGTCGCCGACGGCTCGACCCACCCGCGGAGTCGTCGGAGGACGCGTCGTCGTCGCCGGGGTCGTCACCGTCGTCGTCCGACCCCGCGCCCTCGGAGCCAGCGCCGTCAGAGGAGTCCGAGGCGTCACCGTCCTGGTCGCCGTCGGCGTCCTGGCCACCGGTGGAGCCCCTCGACCCACCGCCGCGACGCCTGCGGCGGCGCGAGGGACCGCTGCCGTCCGCGGGGCTCTCCGCGTCGTCCGTCCCGTCGGGGTCCTCGCCGGTCACACCCTCTGCAGCGCTGTCGTCGTCGGCGGCGGGGCCGGTGGAGTCGTCGTCGGCGCCGGTGGGGTCGTCGTCGGGGCCGCTCGTGGGCTCGGGGTCGTCCGAGGTCTCGGAGGAGTCCTCGCCCTCCCCGGTGCGACGACGACGACCGCGGCCTCCGCGACGGCGGCGTGAGCGCGAACTGCTCCCCTCGCCGTCCTCGGTGGAGTCCTGCGCGTCGTCGCCGCCCTCCTCCGACGCGTCGGAGGAGCCGTCACCGGCGTTCCGCGCCTGGTCGCTCGGGAGCCTGATGTCCTCGAGGCCGGCGGGCGCGCTCGACGTGCTCGAGCTGCCAGCGGTGCCGCGACCGCGCAGCCGGGCCAGCTCGTCGCCCAGGTCGACGCCCTCGGGGACCGTGATCCGGGAAGCCGTCTCGGCCTCGTCCACGGCCGGCGGCGTGCCGACCGGGGCGTCGTCCTCCTCGGGTGCGATGCCGGGCTCCTCGCGGGGGGCCAGCGCGCCCGGGGACAGCCGGCGCGATCCTGGGTCCGTCGCGGGCGCCGGGCGCCCACCGCTCTGCTGGCGTCCGCCGCGCGAGGGCGCCGGGTCCTGCACGCTCGAGGACCGCGCGGACCTGCTCGACGAGGCAGCGGGCGCGTCCTGGCTCCTCGCCTGCGAGGCCGCCGCCTCAGGAGCGGCCGACCCGGACGTGCTCGACGCAGGGGTGGTCGGCCCGGAGGCGGTCGGCCCAGAGGTGGTCGGCTCGGAGGTGGTGGCGCCCGCGGAGCGCGGGCGCCGTGAGCGGCGCGAGCGGGGCGGCGCCTGGTCGGTGGAGCCGCCCTCGGGGGCGCCGTCCCTGCTGGGTGCCTGCTCGGGGGCTGTCGCCCGCTGCCGGACCGGCTGGTCGCGCTCGCTCTCCGCGGCGGGAGCGCTCTCCCGCGGTGCGGGCTCCTCGGCCGGGGGCTGGGTCGCCGGGGCCGCCTGGTCGGGGGTGCCGGCCGGTCGGCTCGCCGCACGGCGGGGGCGCTGCGTGGGGGTGGGGGCCTGGAACAGCAGAGCGGTGGAGACGGGGCGTGCCGGCTCCGGTGCAGAGGCGGTCTCCGGCTGGGCTGCGCCGTCCTGCTCGGGGCCGTCCTGCTCGGCACCGTCCTGCTCGGCGCCGTCCTGCGGCTCGCTCGCCTCTGCGTCCACCGGCTGCTCCGGCGGTGACGGCTCCGTCTCGCGCTGCACGGGCGCAGGCTGCTCCGCCGCGGGCTGCACGGTCGCCTCCTGCTCAGGCCGCTCCGCGGTCGGCGTCACGAACGCGGGCGGACCCGCTGGTGCGCTCGCGGCTCGACGCGAACGGCGGGGTGGGCTCGCTGCCCCGCCCGTCTGCGCTGCGGTCGTGCTCTCGTCGTTGCTCTCGTCCGCCATGGGACTCCTTCGCGGGCTGGAGCGCCACACCGCGTCCGCTCCCGCACTCACCCACCGCCGGGGCGGTGGAAGCCTGGTGTCGCCGTCGGAGAGGGCGGCGCCAGCACAGCGCCTGCCGATCGACCAGCGGCTCGACGTCGCGCCTGCGGCCCCCGGCGGTCCCGGTCGTGCCGCGACCACCACGACGTGGCCTGCCGCGCCTGCCGAGCCACCCTCTCGGGTGCGGCGGCGCCGGCGGACCGACGTGCGGTGACGCGCGATGTCGGGTCGCGCGACAGGTGTGGGCTGCCGTGCGTCCGTTCGCACTATCTCACAGGGGCCCCCGTGAAGATCCCAGCGCGCCGCCTGCGCGCTCGTGGGGCGGCGCGGCGCCCTACAGGTAGCGGGAGGGGTCGAAGGAGTCGAGGGGGATGACGCGGACGCGGGGCAGCAGCGTGGTGAAGGCGTCGACGTCGGACTCGAGGTCGTACAGGCGCAGGCCCTGCGTGGAGTCGTCCGGGGAGCTCATCCCGTGGGTGGACAGCGACGCGAGACGGATGTTGACGTACTCGCGGAAGCCGACCACGCCCACGCGGCGGCGCAGCCCGCTCGGGGAGGGGACGTCGAGGAGGTCGCGGACCTCGTCGATGAAGTCGCCGTCGTGGCTGACGAGGAGCACGTCGCCCTCGCGCTCACCGATGGCGGCCAGGGTGCGCTGGATGCCGACGTCCACGACCTTCTGGTCGCCCGAGCCCGCCAGCGGGATGGCCCGGTAGCCGATGGCCGTGAGCGCCTGGACGAACGACATGGGCATCGATCCGGAGCTGGCGTTCAGGAAGAACAGCCCCTTGGCCGGCTGCGCGAACGTGCGTTCGGCAAAGGTCAGGAGCCGGTCCCAGCGGGGCCTCTCCTCCGGGGACGGGCGGTGGCCCAGCAGCGACAGGCCGAGGGTGGCGTCGATGTTCTCGCCGTCCACCAGGACGTACGTGGTCGCGGGGTCGCCCAGCTCGGGGGCGGGCCGCTGAGCGGGCTCGGGGGCGTGGTCGATGGTGGTCACGCGGCGGGGAACCAGAGGGCGATCTCGCGCGCGGCCGACTCCGGGGAGTCGGAGCCGTGGACGAGGTTCTCCTGCACGGCGCTGCCCCAGTCGCGCCCGAGGTCACCGCGGATGGTGCCGGGAGCCGCCTTCGTGGGGTCGGTGGCGCCGGCGAGGCTGCGGAACCCCTCGATGACCCGGTCGCCCTCGAGGACGAGGGCCACCACCGGGCCGGAGAGCATGAAGTCCAGGAGGGAGGCGTAGAAGGGCTTGCCCTCGTGCTCGGCGTAGTGGGCGGCCAGCTCCTCGCGGGTCGCCGTGCGCTGTACCAGCTCGGCGACGGCGTAACCCTTGGCCTCGATGCGCGCGACCACCTGACCGCGCAGGTTGCGGGCGACCGCGTCGGGCTTGAGGAGGACCAGGCTGCGCTCGGGTGTCGTCGATGACGTCATGGCTCGGATCGTCCCACGACCTGCCCGGGCCTCGCCACGCCGCGGCGGCCGGACGGGTCCGGGCTGCGGGGCGCGGCGAGGCCGGGCGGGTTCACGCTGCCCGCCGCGGGCTCAGTCCCGGCCTGTCCCCCCGGCCGCGAGGTCGGCGGCCCAGCGGCGCCGGTCGCCGTCGACCCTCTTGCCCAGGCGCAGGAACCACAGCCACATCAGCAGGAACAGCGCGCCGAGGACGAACATGACGGGGACGACGAGCCCGAGGGCGATGAGCACCAGCTGGAGCACCCAGCCGATGGCGATCCCGCCGGGGCGCCGCACGATGCCGGCCGCGAGGACGAACACCACCGCGAGGACGAGGCCCCCGACCAGCAGGGTCGTCCGCGAGAGCCCGTCCTCGGCGGGCACCGTCAGGCCGATCGCCACGAGCGCGGCGAAGAACACGACGACCGCCTCCAGGCCCAGCGCGGCGGCCGCGAGGCGCACCGTGATGTTCGGCGGCGGGACCACGAGCTCGCCGTCGTCGGTGCCGTCGATCGCGTCGGGGTCCGCCTGCTGACCGCCCGGACCCGGGCCGTCGGGCCCGGGGCGGTCGTCCGCGACGCTCACCGGTCAGCCCGCAGCAGCGTGCGCGCCTCGCCGACGACGGTGACCGATCCCGTCACCAGCACCCCGCCGCCCATGCCGGAGATGTCCGAGCCCTCGCCGGACTCCGCGGCGTCCACCGCGAGCGCCAGGGCGTCGTCCAGGCGGGGGGCACGCACCACGCGGTCCTCACCGAAGACCTCCTCGGCGATCTCGGCGAGCTCGTCGACGTCCATCGCCCGCGGCGACGCCGACGACGTGATGACGACGCTGGACAGCGCAGGTTCCAGCACGTCCATGAGGCCGACGGCGTCCTTGCCGCGCAGCACCGCGACCACGCCCACCAGCGGGCGCAAGTCGAACTCCTCCTCGAGCGCGGTGACGAGCGACTGCGCGCCGGCGACGTTGTGGGCGGCGTCGACGAGCACCACCGGGGAGGTGCGGACCACCTCCAGGCGGCCCGGGGCGCTCACGTCGGCGAGCGCGGTGCGGACCAGGTCGGGCTCGAGGACGCCGTCGCTCGAGCCGCTGCCCCCGGCGCCGCCGAGGAAGGCCTCGACCGCGACCACGGCGACGGCCGCGTTGGAGGCCTGGTGGCGGCCGTGGACGGGCAGCAGCACGTCGTCGAAGCGGGTCCGCAGACCCTGGAGGGAGAGCAGGGAGCCCCCGACGGCCACGGTGCGGGCGACCACGCCGAAGTCAGCGCCCTCGCGCACCGTCGGTGAGTCGGCGCGGACCGCCGCGGAGAGCACGGCGTCGGCCACCTCGTCCGGCTGCGCGGCCATCACCGTGATCGCGCCGGGCTTGATGATGCCGGCCTTCTCGGCGCCGATCTCCTCGAGGGTGTCGCCGAGGACGTCGGTGTGGTCGAGCGAGACGGGGGTGATGACGGCGACCGCGGGCTGCACCACGTTCGTGGCGTCCCACGTGCCGCCGAGCCCCACCTCGATCACCGCGACGTCCACGGGGGCGTCGGCGAAGGCGGCGAAGGCCAGGACCGTGAGGACCTCGAAGTACGTCAGGGGCACCTGCCCGTCGGTGCGCAACCGCCCGTCGATCATCTCGACGTAGGGCGCGACGTCCTCGTAGGCGGCGACGAACGCCTCGTCGCTCAGCGGCTCGCCGTCGATGGCGATGCGCTCGGTGACGCTGGCCAGGTGCGGGGAGGTGAGGCGTCCGGTGCGCAGGTTCATCTCGCGCAGGAGCCGCTCGACGTAGCGGACCGTCGACGTCTTGCCGTTCGTGCCGGCGACGTGGATGACCGGTGCGGCGAGGTGCGGGTCGCCCAGCAGGGCGAGCGCGTCGGCGATCGGCTCCAGCCGGGGCTGCATCTTGTCCTCGGGGGTGCGGGCGAGCAGCTCGGCGTGGACGGCGCGCAGCGC
>JBBSRD010000117.1:0-8690 GCA_038243415.1 Actinomycetales bacterium
GGCGGAGGTAGTCGTAGACCTCGGTGATGGTGCCCACCGTCGAGCGGGGGTTGCGCGAGGTCGACTTCTGGTCGATCGAGACCGCGGGGCTCAGACCCTCGATGAAGTCGACGTCGGGCTTGTCCATCTGGCCGAGGAACTGGCGGGCGTAGGCGGAGAGCGACTCGACGTACCGGCGCTGGCCCTCCGCGAAGATGGTGTCGAAGGCGAGCGAGGACTTCCCCGACCCCGAGAGCCCGGTGAACACCACCATCCCGTCCCGGGGGAGGTCAAGGTTGACGTCCTTGAGGTTGTGCTCACGGGCGCCTTGCACGACGAGTCGATCCACGGCGTCAACTGTAGGTGGCGCCACCGACAACGGGGTGGTGGAGAAGCAGCCGGGCCCGCGCGCGCAGCCGCCCCGCGGTGCCGGGTGTGGGGCGGCTCACACGTCCGGGAAGCGTTCCGTGGGCGGTGGTCCCTCGCCGCCGGCCGCGTACTCCTCGAGCGGCGCCTCGTCCCGCCCCCACGCGGCGATCACCGGGTCGAGGATGCGCCAGCAGTCCTCGGCGGTGTCGCCACGCACCGACAGCGTGGGGTCACCGGCCAGGATCCCGGCGAGGACCTGGCCGTAGGCCGGAAGGTCGGGGGCGCCCATCTGGGAGGACAGCCTCGTGCGCTCCAGGTCGAACGGGTCGTCGGGCGCGTTCACCATGAGCTGGAGGGTGACGGTGTCCGGCGAGAAGCCCAGACGCAGGCGCACCGGCTCCGCGTCCCCGTTCAGACCCTCCACGAGGTGCGGCACTCTCCGGAAGCTGATGACGGCCTCCTTGCGCGGCGCACCGAGACCCTTGCCGGAGCGCAGCCTGAAGGGGACGCCCGCCCAGCGCCAGGTGTCCACCACCAGCTCGACCTCCGCGAGCGTCTCGGTGCCGCGACCCGGGTCCACGCCGGGCTCGTCCGCGTAGGCGGGGACCCCCCGCCCGCGCGAGGTCCCCGCGGTGTAGCGCGCGCGGCGGGTGGCGCTGTCCGGGTCGCCCGCCAGACGGGTCGCCCGGAGCAGCTCCGCCTTGCGGTCGCGCAGGTCGCGCTCGCCGAGAGAGGCGGGCGGGTCCATCGCCAGCAGCGCCATCACCTGGAGGAGGTGGCTCTGGATCATGTCGACGAGCGCGCCGGCGCCGTCGTAGTACCGGGCGCGCCCCTCCAGGGCGAGGTCCTCGTCGTAGAAGATGTCGACCCGCTCGACGTGCTCGCGGCTGAGCATCGGCTCGAACAGACGGTTGGCGAAGCGCAGGCCGAGCAGGTTCAGCGTCGTCGAGCGGCCGAGGAAGTGGTCGACGCGGTGCACGTGGTCCTCGGGGACGATCGAGGCCACCATCGCGTTGAGCGCGTGCGCGGACTGCTGGTCGGTGCCGAAGGGCTTCTCCAGGACCAGCCGCGTGCCGGTGGGCACCCCGCTGCGCGCCAGCGCCGCGCAGGCAGCCGCCGTCACGTGGGGGGGCAGGGCGAAGTAGATCGCGACCGGGCCGTCGCACCGGTCGAGCAGGTCGTGCAGGTGTCCGTCGCCGGTGACGTCGCACTGCTGGTACCAGGAGCTGTCCAGCAGCTCTTGCACCGCGCCCGCACCCTCGCTCGGGGGACCGTCGCCCGACGCCTCGTCGGCGGTGACCTCGTGGCCGGCCTCGGCGAAGGCGTCGCGGACGGTGGCGTGCCAGGCGTCCGCGTCGACGTCCTCGACCCCGGCGCCGACGAGCGTCAGCGCGTGCTCGCCGCCCACGGGCCCGGTGCCGCCGCCCGCACGCGCGGCGGAGCGAGCCACCATGTTCGCCAGGCCCGGGAGGAGCAGCCGCGAGGCCAGGTCTCCGGAGGCTCCCAGCACGAGGAGGGTCGCCGGCACCCCTCCGTCGTGGGAGGCGACCACGGCGCCGTGCCCTCCGTCCGCCTCAGCGTGCTCGGCGCCGCGCGCGGCGGCGTCCTCCGTCGATGGTCGTGGCGCGCTCATCGCCCTACTGTGACGGGCCGCTCCCCGCCGCGCACCGGGGGGTGCGCCGGCCACGGCCGCCTCGGGGTGGCGTACCGCTCCACGCGCGATCAGCGGCAGGATGCCCCCGTGACGACCCCCATCGAGGACTACGCCCTCATCGGCGACTGCCACA
The DNA here is from genome assembly GCA_038243415.1 of Actinomycetales bacterium. GTDB lineage: Bacteria > Actinomycetota > Actinomycetes > Actinomycetales > Quadrisphaeraceae > CADCUY01. Next base: position 2,136 of record JBBSRD010000117.1, read on the forward strand.
CCGCGGCCCTGGTCTCGCGCAGCGGCAGCATCGACTGGCTGTGCCTGCCCCGCTTCGACTCGACCTCCTGCTTCGCCGCGCTGCTCGGCGACGAGAGCAACGGGCACTGGTCGCTGGGCCCGGTCGAGACCGCCACGAGCACGCGCCGCTACGCCGGCCACTCGATGGTGCTCGTGACCCGCCACGAGGTGGCCTCCGGGGTGGTCGAGGTCCGCGAGGCGATGCCCATGGGTGGTCGGCGCGCCGACGTGGTCCGCCAGGTGCGCGGCATCAGCGGGCGCGTGACCATGCGCCAGGAGCTGGTGGTGCGCTACGGCTACGGGAAGATCCTTCCCTGGGTGCGCCGCGTGGAGGGCGACGACGAGCTGCTGCTCGCCACCGCCGGTCCGGACGCCGTGGTCCTGCGCAGCTCGGTCGACCTGCCCGAGGCGCAGGGCCGTCGCCACGTGGGCGTCTTCGACGTCGTCGCGGGCGACGTCGTCGACCTGTCGCTGACGTGGTTCCCCTCCCACCGCGAGCCGCCGGAGCGCCCGGACGTCACGCAGAGCCTCGTGCGCACACAGCGCTGGTGGGCCGCCTGGGCCGAGCGCCGCGGCGACGTGGCCCGCGGTGGCCCCTACGAGGAGGCGGTGACGCGCTCGCTGCTCGTGCTCCGGGCCCTGACCCACGAGGACACCGGCGGCATCGTCGCCGCGGCGACGACCTCCCTGCCCGAGCAGCCCGGCGGCGAGCGCAACTGGGACTACCGCTACTGCTGGCTGCGCGACGCGGCGCTCACGCTCGAGGCCCTCATGATGACCGGCTACCACCACGAGGCCGCCGAGTGGCGCGACTGGCTGCTGCGCGCGGTCGCGGGCTCCCCGGACGACGTGCAGATCATGTACGGCCTCGCCGGGGAGCGGGAGCTGCCCGAGCGCGAGCTGGACCACCTCGCCGGCTACGGCGGCGCGAAGCCCGTCCGGGTGGGCAACGGCGCCGTCGCCCAGTACCAGGCCGACGTGCTGGGCGAGGTGATGGTGGCCCTGGACGCCGCCCGGCGCGACGGCGTCGCGGAGGACGAGTTCTCCTGGCCGCTGCAGCGCGCCCTGCTGGACTTCGTCGAGCGCAACTGGGACCGCCCGGACTCCGGTATCTGGGAGATGCGCGGGCCGGAGCAGCACTACGTGCAGGGGCGCGTCATGGTGTGGGCCGCGCTGGACCGCGGGATCCGCGCCGTCAACGACGACGGCCTCGAAGGCCCCGCCGACCGGTGGGAGGAGCTGCGGGACCGGGTCGAGCGCGAGATCCTCGAGAAGGGCATCGACCCCGAGCGCGGCTGCTTCGTCCAGCACTACGGCACCCGGGAGGTCGACGCCTCCCTGCTGCAGCTGCCCCAGGTGGGGTTCTGCGCCCCGGACGACCCGACGATGCTCGCCACCGTCAAGGCCATCGAGGAGGACCTCCTCCAGGACGGCCTGGTCCTGCGCTACCGCACCGGTTCGTCCTCCGACGGCCTGCCTCCCGGGGAGCACCCGTTCCTCGCCTGCTGCTTCTGGCTCGTCGAGCAGTACGCGCGCTCGGGACGGGAAGAGGACGCCGAGGCCCTCATGGACCGGCTGCTGGGGCTGCGCAACGACGTGGGGCTGCTGTCCGAGGAGTACGACCCCCTGGAGGGCCTCCAGCTCGGCAACACCCCCCAGGCGCTGTCCCACCTGGCCCTGGTGCGCGCCGCCGCGGCGCTGCGGGCGCGCACCACCGACGACATGGAGCGCTAGGACCCCGGGACGGGCCAGCCACCCCGCCGGCGCCGGCGGGGTGGCTGCTCGCTAGCCGGCGACGTCGGTGGAGGCGTCCTTCGTGGCCGCGCCGTGCTGCGCGGCGCTGCTCTCGGTCCCGCCGGCCTCTGCGTCGTCCGTCGCCGCGTCATCCTTGCCCGCGTCGTCCTTCGCAGGGGGGTTCTTGGACGAGAGCAGGCTCGCGACGGTGGCGATCGCCAGGATCCCCACGATGAGCACCAGCGAGAGCCACGTGGGGATCTCGGGCACCGAGGGCAGCGGCTCGCCGCCGTTGATGAACGGCACCGAGTTGGTGTGCAGGGCCTCCATCACCAGCTTGACGCCGATGAGCGCGAGGACCGCGGCCAGCCCCAGCGGCAGGTAGACGAGCCGGTCGAGCAGCCCGCCCAGCAGGAAGTACAGCTGGCGCAGCCCCATGAGGGCGAAGAGGTTGGCGGTGAAGACGATGAACGGGTCCTTGGTGAGCCCGAAGATCGCGGGGATCGAGTCGAGGGCGAACAGCAGGTCGGTGCTGCCGATCGCCACGAAGACGATGATCATGGGGGTGAGGAACCGCTTGCCGTCGATCGTGGTGGTGAGCTTCGCCCCGTGGAAGTCCTCCGTGAGCGGCAGGACCTTGCGGAGGCCGCGCACCATCGCGTTCTCCTGGTACTCCTCCTCCTGACCGCGGTCCTTGACCAGCTTGATGGCCGTGTAGACGAGGAAGATGCCGAAGAGGTAGAAGACCCAGGTGAACCGCTCGAGGATGGCGGCGCCCGCGAGGATGAAGATCCCCCGCAGCACGAGCGCGATGATGATCCCGACCATGAGCACGATCTGCTGGTCCTTGGCGGGGACCGCGAAGCGGGCCATGATGATGACGAAGACGAAGAGGTTGTCCACCGAGAGGCTGTACTCGGTGATCCACCCGGCGAAGAACTCACCGCCGGGGCCGGCGCCGCCGCCGGGGATGATGAACATGATGACGCCGAAGATGATCGCCAGGGTGACGTAGAACGCCACCCAGAGGGCCGACTCCTTCGTGGACGGCACGTGCGGGCGCCGCGCGACGAGCGCGAGGTCGACCAGCAGCAGGGCGATCAGGACGATCAGGGATCCGGTCTCGAACCAGACGGGGAGCTCACGCATCAGGGGGCCTCAGAGGGTTCGGGGTGGCGCTCGGGGCGCTTCGAGGATCGCAGGCTCGCCACGGTGGTGACCGCGAGGATGCCCACGATGAGCAGGAGGGAGAGCCAGGTGGGGATCTCCGGGACGACGGTGATGTGCTCGCCGTCGTTGAGCCACGACAGCTCGTTGGTGTGCATCGCGTGGATGAGCAGCTTGACGCCGATCAGCCCGAGGATCGCAGCCAACCCGTAGCCCAGGTAGACCAGGCGGTCGAGCAGGCGGTCGACGAGGAAGAACAGCTGCCGCAGGCCCAGCAGCGAGAACGCGTTCGCGGCGAAGACGAGGAAGACCTCCTCCGTCAGGCCGAAGATCGCGGGGATGGAGTCGACGGCGAAGATCACGTCGGCGGTGCCGATGGCCAGCAGCACGATGACCATCGGCGTGATGGCCCGCTTCGCGCCGGAGGATCCGTCCACGGTGGTGAGGAGCTTGTCGCCGTCGTAGTCCTCGCTCGTGGGGACCGCGCGCCGCACGAGGCGGAGCACGGCGTTCTCCCGGTACTCGTCGTCCCCGTCGTGCCCGCCGCTGCGCACCTGCAGGAACGCGGTGTACAGCAGGATCGCCCCGAAGATCCAGAAGACCCAGCTGAACTGCTCGATCGCGGCGGCGCCCACGACGATGAAGAGGGTCCGCAGCGCCAGCGCCAGGGCGATCCCGATGAGGAGCACCTTCTGCTGGAGCTCACGCGGGACGGCGAAGGCGCCCATGATCAGCACGAAGACGAAGAGGTTTTCGATGCTCAGCGCCTTCTCGGTGATGTACCCCGCGAAGTACTCCCCGCCGTACGTCGGCCCGGAGAAGACCAGGACGAGGAGCCCGAAGACGACGGCGATGCCCACGTAGACCGCCGACCACGTGCCGGCCTCCTTCAGTGAGGGCGCGTGGGCGTCCTTCACGTGGCCGAAGAAGTCGAACAGGATCATGCCGGCGATGCCGGCGACGGTGATGCCCCACACCCACAGGGGAACGTCCATCAGGTGACCTCCGGGAAGCTCGTGCTCAGCGACCCGGGTCTCTCCCGCCCGCGGGGTTCGGCGCGAGGGCCGACCGCCAGCCGACCGACGCCCCCGGACCCCGCTGGGGGGGCCGTCCTGACGGAGGCGTCGTCTCGGGATACTCCCCCGTGGACGGCGGAGAGACTATCAGGCGGTGGTGGCGCGCTCCATGCCTCGGAGCTCCTTCTTGAGGTCGTTGATCTCGTCCCGGAGCCGGCCCGCCAGCTCGAACTGGAGCTCTGCGGCGGCGGCGTGCATCTGGTCGGAGAGCTGCTGGATGAGCGTGGCGAGGTCGCCGGAGCCCCCGGCGAGCGTGCCGGGACCGTCGCCCGCCGACGCCGAGTGGTAGCCGCGCGCACCGAGGCGGGCGCCGCCCGGCACGGGGGCCTTCCCCCGCGAGGCAGAGCGGCCCGAGCCGCCGACGGAGGCGAGCAGCTCGGCGGTGTCGGCGTCCTCGCGGTTGATCTGGTCGGTGATGTCGGCGATCTTCTTGCGCAGCGGCTGGGGGTCCACGCCGCGCTCGGTGTTGTAGGCGATCTGGCGGGCGCGGCGACGATCGGTCTCCTCGAAGGCCTTCGCCATCGACGGGGTGATCTTGTCCGCGTACATGTGGACCTCGCCGGAGACGTTGCGGGCGGCGCGGCCGATGGTCTGGATCAGCGAGGTCGCGGAGCGCAGGAACCCCTCCTTGTCCGCGTCGAGGATGCTGACCAGAGAGACCTCGGGGAGGTCGAGCCCCTCGCGCAGCAGGTTGATGCCCACCAGCACGTCGTACACGCCCTGGCGGAGCTCGCGCAGCAGCTCCACGCGGCGCAGCGTGTCGATGTCGGAGTGCAGGTAGCGGACCCGGACGCCCTGGTCGAGGAGGTAGTCGGTGAGGTCCTCGGCCATCTTCTTCGTCAGCGTCGTCACGAGGACGCGCTCGTCGCGCTCGGCCCTGGTGCGGACCTGCTCGAGCAGATCGTCGATCTGGCCCTTCGTGGGGCGCAGCACCACCTGCGGGTCCACGAGTCCCGTCGGCCGGATGATCTGCTCGACCGTCCCGTCCCCCCGGGACAGCTCGTAGGGGCCGGGCGTGGCCGAGAGGTAGACGGTCTGCCCGATCCGCTCGACGAACTCCTCCCACTTGAGGGGACGGTTGTCCATCGCGCTGGGAAGGCGGAACCCGTGGTCGACGAGGGTGCGCTTGCGCGACATGTCGCCCTCGTACATCGCCCCGATCTGCGGCACCGTGACGTGGGACTCGTCGATGACGAGCAGGAAGTCCTCGGGGAAGTAGTCGATGAGGGTGTGGGGCGCGGTGCCCGGGCCGCGGCCGTCGATGTGCCGCGAGTAGTTCTCGATGCCGGCGCAGGACCCGACCTGGCGCATCATCTCGATGTCGTAGGTGGTGCGCATGCGCAGGCGCTGGGCCTCGAGGAGCTTGCCCTGGGCCTCCATCTCGGCCAGGCGCGCGGTCAGCTCGGCCTCGATGGACTCGACCGCGCGGTTCATGCGCTCCGGACCGGCGACGTAGTGGGTGGCCGGGAAGACGTACATCTGCTGCTCGTCGCGCAGCACCTCTCCCGTGAGGGGGTGCAGGAGGTAGAGCGACTCGATCTCGTCGCCGAAGAACTCGATGCGCAGCGCGTGCTCCTCGTACACGGGGATGATCTCCACCGTGTCGCCGCGCACGCGGAACGTGCCTCGCGTGAACGCGATGTCGTTGCGGGTGTACTGCATGGTGACGAACTGGCGCAGGAGCTCCTCGCGCTCGATCTGCTGGCCCACGGCGAGCGGCACCATGCGGTCGACGTACTCCTGGGGGGTGCCCAGGCCGTAGATGCAGGAGACCGAGGCCACCACCACGGTGTCGCGCCGGGTGAGGAGGTTGTTCGTCGCCGAGTGGCGCAGCCGCTCGACCTCCTCGTTGACCGAGGAGTCCTTCTCGATGTAGGTGTCCGACTGCGGGACGTACGCCTCGGGCTGGTAGTAGTCGTAGTAGGAGACGAAGTACTCGACCGCGTTGTTGGGCAGGAGCTCGCGGAACTCGTTGGCGAGCTGCGCGGCGAGGGTCTTGTTGGGAGCCATCACCAGCGTGGGCCGCTGGAGGCGCTCGATCATCCAGGCCGTCGTCGCGGACTTGCCCGTGCCGGTGGCGCCGAGGAGCACGACGTCCTGCTCCCCCGCCTCGATGCGCCGCACCAGCTCCTCGATCGCGGCGGGCTGGTCCCCGGAGGGGTTGAAGTCGGACTCGACGGTGAACGGGGCGAGCGACCGCTTGATGTCCGTGGTGGGGCGCATGCCTCAACGGTAGGGCCGACCACCGACACCGGGCGTGCCAGCGCGCGGCGGGCTCTCAGCCGCGCGCGCGGGAGAGGACCTCGGCGATGAAGGGGGTCTTCGCGGCGGCGTAGGCGTCGACGTCGGGGTGCTTCCTGGCGAGCCCCCGCTTGAGCAGCCCGTAGGCCTGGGCGGCGAAGGGGTCGGCGCGCAGGGCGTCGCGGAAGGCCAGGGTCTCCGCGGCCGACGGGTCGGCGGTCTCGCGGACGTGGCAGTTGACGGGCCGGCCGGGGTCGGCGTTGAACGCCATGGCCTTGCGGTGCGCAGGCCCGCCGCGGGCTGGCTCGTCCGACCAC
>JBBSRD010000118.1:0-8616 GCA_038243415.1 Actinomycetales bacterium
GTCCACCGTGGCGGCCCGCAGGCCCGGGGTCGACCACGGCAGGCCGTGGCGGCGCAGGACCGGCTCGAGCATGGTGAAGTCCGAGGCGTAGGCGAGGACGGCCTTGTGCATCGCGGGGTCGTCCTCGGGCATCACGCCGTCCGCGCGCATCCACACCGCCTGGCTGGCGCTGCGGTCCTCGACGTCGAGGTACACGGCCGAGCCCACGTGGCGGACGTCGATGGGGCGGCGCTCGGACCAGAAGCGGGCCGAGGGGTCGTCGACGCCCTCGAGCAGCTGCGCGGTGGTCGGGAGGTGCTCGGGACCGGGGACGTCCGGCATGGCGATCGAGTGGTCGAGACCCGGCTCGTCCTTCTGGTAGGAGGCGATCATCGACAGGATCGCCTGGCCCTTCTGCGAGACCTGCACGCGGCGGGCGCTGAAGGAGCCACCGTCGCGCAGCACGTCCACGGTGAAGGCCATCGGCGCGGTCGGGTCGCCCGGACGCAGGAAGTAGGCGTGCATCGAGTGGGCGCGGCGATCGGTGTCGGTGGTGCGCGCCGCGGCCAGCAGCGCCTGGCCGAGGACCTGCCCGCCGAAGACCCGCCCGTGGAGGGTGGGGAGGCTGTCACCGGTGAACACGGTCGTCGAGCCGCCGGAACCGACCGTCGCCCGCAGGTCCATCACCCGCATCAGCTCCTCGAACGGAGCGGGAGCGTGCTCGGCGGCGGTGGTGTCGGTCATGGCACGGACCCTACCCAGGTGCCGAGCATCCGGTTCGGCCCGCCGTTGCTGGGCTGGCGCACCGACGGGCCCGGGGACCCGAGCACCCGGACCGTCGGCGACGATGGTGGGGTGATCGGTGTCGTGGTGCCCGTGCCCGTGCGGTGGTCTGACATGGACGCGTTCGGCCACGTCAACAACGTCGCCGTCCTGCGCCTCATGGAGGAGGCCCGCATCGAGGCGCTCGCGGGGCTGGCGAGCCCCGGCGTGCCGAGCATGCTGGACACCGGCGTCATCGTCGCCCGCCACGAGGTCGAGTACCGCCAGCAGCTGCTGTGGCGCCGTGAGGCGGTGCCGGTCCACCTGTGGGTCACCGGCGTGGGCGGCGCGAGCTTCGAGCTCGCCTACGCCGTCGGCGGGGGAGAGGGCGGGTTCGACGCTGGCCACGACGGCGCGCCGACGGGAGCGGCCGTCACCTCGCTTGCCGTCACCACCGTGGTCGCCATGGACGCAGGCTCCGGGCGCCCGCGGCGGCTGAGCGCCCACGAGCGCTCCGTCCTGGAGCGCTGGACCGGGGACCCCGTGCCGTTCCGGGCGCGCGCTGCCGCGCCGCCGCGGTGAGCGCCGCAGCGGGCAGCTCCCGGCTGGTGCCGGTGACCTCGGCGGCGCTGGACGACCTCGCGTCCTTCCTCGAGCGCGCCGTGCGCGCCGACGCGGGCGGGGCCGTGCGCCTCCAGGTCCTCGGCGGACGCGCCGGAGCCGGCGCCGAGCCGCGCCCGGTCCTCGCGGTGACGGTCGCGCCGCTCACCGCGGGCGCCCGACCTCCGGTGCGCTTGCCGGGACAGCCCGAGCTGCCGACGGTCCTGGGCATGCGCTTCGTCGCCCTCGCTCTCGCCGGCGACGACCCCCCGCTCGACGCCACCGTTCCCGTGCGCGGGGTCCTGGACCGCCTCGCGAGGAGCCGCGAAGGCTTGAGCGTGCCGCCGGAGCGGGTGGTGGGGGCGTCGTGGGCGGGGCTCTCGCCCCCGCGCAGCGACTGGTCGACCAGCGGGACGGTCGGGCCGGGCGCCCTCGTCGAGGCGGCGTCGCGCGGCGCCGACCACGTGGCCGGCGGTCAGGCGCGCGGCACCGTGTGGTCCGCGGAGCTGCCCGGCACCGGCGGGGCGCCCAGCGGGACGGCGTTCGTCGCGCACGTCCTGGGGTTCCTGCCCGACGCGGCGAGCAGCGGCAGCGACGTCACCACAGACGTCGGGCCGGACGACCTCGTGGTGCTCCGCTCCGGCTCCTGGTGGCGCCTGGTGACCCCCGGCGGGCACGTCGTCGCCCGTCGGCCGGTGTCGCTGACGCTCTGAGAGCACCCTCGGAGGACGGGTCAGTCGTCGAAGCTGTTGAGCAGCGAGTGCGCGGCCCGCTCGAGGTAGTCCCACACCACGTCGTGCTGCAGCGGTGCGAGCCGCAGGGACGCCAGCGCCTCGCCCATGTGCGCGATCCACGCGTCGCGCGCGGCCGGGCCGATGTGGAACCCGGCGTGGCGCATCCGCAGCCGCGGGTGCCCGCGGGTCCGGGAGTACGTCGACGGTCCGCCCCAGTACTGCTCCAGGAACAGCGTGAGGCGCTCACGGGCGCCGTCGATGTCGTCGGGGGGGTACAGCGGGGCGAGCACCGGGTCGGCGACGACGCCCTCGTAGAAGCGGTCGACCAGCGCCACGAACGTGTCGTGGCCGCCGACGGACGCGTACATCGAGTCGCGGGTGGCGCCCTCCTCGGTGCGTGTGAAGGCGCGCCCGGCGCCGCTGTCGCTCAGGGGCATCTGCGTCACGGCTCCAGGGTGCCATCGTCGGGCTGGCCTGCTGCCCGCCGGCCGGCACGAGGCTCGTCCGGGCTGACGCGGGGCTGGTCGGGGCGGGCGCGCGGATCCCGGCGCAGCCGCTCCAGCTCGGGGCGCGGTGCCCACAGGTTCCCCGACGCGGCCGGCTCACCGTTCCCGACGGGGTGCGGCTCAGGCCGCCGAGGCTCATCCCGAGCGGGGCGATCCGGTCCCACACGCCCGGCAGCAGCTCCGAGACCGCCACCATCGCGGGGTTCGCCCAGCCCACGCCGACCTCCCATCGCCGCGAGGACGGCGCCCTCAGCACGGCGGCGGCGACCTTCTCGGGCCGGGCCACGGGGAACGGCGGCCTGGGCCGGCGACCGACGGCGTTGGCCGACTGGTCGTACACGGGCGTCGACACCCCGCCGGGAGCCACCAGCGAGATCGTCACCCCGGGCAGGTCGCTGTTCTCGGCGCGCAGCACCCGCACGAACCCGCGCAACGCCCACTTGCTGGCGACGTAGGCCCCCCATGAGCGGCACGGCCACGCGCCCGAGCACCGAGCCCACCACGACGAGCGAGCCGTGCTCCTGGGCGCGCAGGACCCGCAGCGCCGCCCGCGCCACGCGGAACGTGCCGCCGACGTTGGTCTCGAGCACCCGCTCGAAGCTCGCGTCGTCGCTCTCCTCCACCCGCGAGTAGGCGGCCACGCCCGCGCTCGAGACCACGAGGTCCAGGCGCCCGTGCCGGCCCACCGCGGCGGCGACCGCGGCGTCCACCGCCGCGGAGTCGGTGACGTCCAGCGGGGCGAGCATCACGGAGGCGGCGCCGAGCGCGGCGCACTCGGCCTGCACCTCGGCGAGCACCCCGGCCGCGCGCGAGGAGAGGACCAGGTGGTCCCCGCGGCGCGCACAGGCGTGGGCGGTGGCGCGGCCGATCCCGCTGGAGGCCCCGGTGATCCACACGACGCTGGCGCGTCGGCCGCCGCGTCAGCGCGCACTGCTGGCGACCTCCTGCTGCTGGGTCGTGCTCTGCTCCCACCCGCCCTGACCGCCGACGCGGCTGGTGCCGTCCTGGTCCGCGGCGTCGGCGGGCGTGCGCGCGCGCACCAGCCCCGACGTCGACGGGTCCTCGTTGACCCGCGCGGTGCGGTCTGCGTCGCCCGCGGGGTGGGCCTCGGGCTCGACGGCCTCCGCGGCCTTGGCCACGTTGCGCTGCATGCCGCCGAAGATGATGCCGTGGAAGGGCTTGATCAGCTGCCAGTACACCCAGCCGGAGAGCCCACGGGGGTGGAACAGCGCCTTCTGGCGGAAGACCGTGTTGCCCTCCTCGTCCTCGTCGACCATGAGGTCCAGCCACGCGAGGCCGGGCACGCGCATCTCAGCGCGCAGGCGCAGCAGCTCGTCCTCACGGATGTCCTCCACGCGCCACCAGTCCAGCGCGTCGCCCACGGCGAGGCGCTCCGGGTTCTCGCGTCCGCGGGAGAGCCCGGGCCCGCCCACGACGCGGTCCATGATCCCGCGCACCTGCCAGCCCAGCGACCACGAGTACCAGCCGTTGATCCCCCCGATGCCCCGGATCACCTGCCAGAGCTGCTGCGGGGTGGCGTCGACGACGGACGTCCGGTCGTCGACGTAGAGCGAGCCGCCCGCCCAGTCCGGGTCGGAGGGCAACGGGTCCGAGGGGGCGCCCTGCGTGGACGCCGAGCGCCACGACGTGGTGACGTCGAGGTTCCGCACACGCTTGAGCGCCAGCGTGATGGCCCGCTCCAGGCCCAGCAGCCCCTCGGCGGGGGCGGGCACGTACTGGTCGATGTCGTGCTCCTTCGTCACCACCTCGTGCACGATCGAGTGCACCAGCGGGGCGGCGATCGAGCGGGGCACCGGGGTGACGGTGTTGATCCAGTGCACGGACAGGCCCGGGGTGAACACCGGGACCGGGATCGCCCGGCGCGGCGGCAGGCCGGCGACCTTCGCGTACGTCTGCATCATCTCCAGGTACGTGAGGACGTCGGTGCCGCCGATGTCGAAGCCGCGGTTGACGTCCGTCGGCATCCCCGCCGAGCCCACGAGGTAGCGCAGCACGTCGCGCACGGCGATCGGCTGGATCCGGGTGGCGAGCCACTTCGGGCGGATGATCAACGGCAGGCGCTCGGTGAGGTAGCGCAGCATCTCGAACGAGGCCGAGCCGGAACCGATGATCACGGCGGCGCGCAGGGCCGTCGTCGGCACCCCGGAGGCCAAGAAGATCTCCTCGACGTCCCGGCGCGACTCCAGGTGCACCGACAGCGTCTCGTTGGCGGGGTAGAGCCCACCGAGGTAGACGATGCGGCCGACCTCGGCCTCGCGGGCGGCCTTCGAGAAGCCGAGGGCCATGCGCCGGTCGTAGGCGGCGAACGCGGGGTCGGCGTCGAGGGAGTGCAGCAGGTAGTAGGCGACGTCGACGCCCGTGAGCGCCTCCCTGACCTTCGCCTCGTCCGAGGCGTCGGTCTCGGAGACCTCCACGTCGTCGTACCACTCGCGGCTGCGCAGCCGCGCAGCGTTGCGCGCGAGCACGCGGACCCGGTAGCCGGCGGCCAGCAGCTCGGGGACGAGGCGCCCACCGATGTATCCCGTGACCCCGGTGACGAGCACCAGGGGCATCGAGCCGTCGGGCTTCGCGCGGGCAGGGACCAGGCGCGCGGCGTCCACGCCGGCGTCGGTGGCGGCGGCGTCCTCGCGGCTCGCGCGGTCCTCGGCGCGCTCGCGGTTGGACGTGTCCTGGTCGCCGTCCGCCGGGCCCGCGCCGTCGTCCCGGCGCTCTCCCTGGCTGGCGTGTGATCCGTGGTTGGCCATGCCCCATCCTTGCGCCCATCACCGACGGACGCGCCCCGGCCGACGATCTTGCGTCCCCGCGTGGACCGGGGGCCCTCAGCCGGTGACGTCCAGGCCCGTCCGCGAGGCGGCGAAGGCCAGGGAGTCCGCCAGCAGCGCCACCGAGCGGGAGACCGTCCGCTGGCCGTGCCCGACGCCGCGCTCGGCCCGCAGCAGCACGGGCGCCCGGACCAGCGACGCGGTCGTGGCGGCCTGCAGCGCTGCGCAGGTCTTGCGCGCGTGCAGCGGGTCGACGCGGGTGTCGCCCTCGAAGACGGTGAACAGGACCGCGGGGTAGCGGCGCGCTCCCGCCGCGAGCGCCCGGTGGTAGGGCGAGTAGGCGTGGAGCCACGCCAGGTCCGGGAGGCGGGCGGCGTCGCCGTACTCCACCGCCCAGCTCGCCCCGAGCCCGTGGCGCTGGTAGCGCACCATGTCCAGCAGCGGCGCGGAGCAGAGGACGGCGGCGAAGAGCTCCGGGGTCTGGGTGAGGGCGGCGCCGACGAGCAGCCCGCCGTTGGAGCCGCCGGAGACCGTGAGCTGCTCCGGGGTGGTCCACCCGTGGTCGGCCAGCGCCCGCGCGCAGGCCGCGAAGTCGTCGAAGACGTTCTGCTTGCTGCCCAGCATGCCGGCGCGGTGCCACTCCTCGCCCTCCTCGGAGCCGCCGCGCAGCTGCGCGGTGGCGTACACGCCGCCGGCCGCGACCCAGGCGAGGGCGCCGGCGGAGTAGCCGGGGCCCATCGGGTTGGCGAAGCCCCCGTAGCCGTAGAGGACGGTGGGACGCGGCCGGTCAGGCCGCGCGGGGCCCCCTGCTGCCGCGGGGTGGACGACGAGCATCCGCACCGTGGTGCCGTCCGCGCTGGTGGCCTCCACGACGCTCGTCACCGCGCCGGCCGCCGCGGACAGGTCCGCCTCGCCCGAGGCCACCCCTGGCGCGAGCGCGTGGACGTCCAGCGCGCCGGTCACCGCGTCGTAGCGCATGACCTGCCCGGGCGTGGTGGTGTCGGAGTACCCGAACCAGCACTCCGCGCCGCCCTCGGGGCGCCGTCCCAGCCCGCCGACGGAGCCGACGCCGGGCAGCGCCACCTCGCCGACCTGCTCCCCGGTCGCGGCGTCGTGGACGCTCAGCTCCGAGATCGCGTGGCGCGTCCAGGAGACGAGCAGGCGGGTGAGCGGGCCGTCCGGGCCGTCGAGCAGGACGAAGCCCTCCATGACGGCGTCGGCGCGCTCGGGGACGAGGTCGCGCCAGCGCTCGGGCCCGGGGTCGCAAGGGTCGGCGACGGCGAGGCGGCCTCGGGGAGCATCGAGGTCGGTGGCGACCCAGAGCCGGCCGTCCAGGCCCACCGCGGCGCCCGTCGCGGCGTCGAGGCCCTCGGCGACGGGCACCAGCACGGGCACCCCCCCGACGGTCGTGGACGCGTCGAGGTCGCCCAGCCAGACGTCGTTGCTGGGCGCGGTGCCCTCGCGCGCCGAGACCACGAGCCACCGTCCGTCCAGGGAGACCGAGACGCCGTAGTAGCTCGTGATCGGGCGCCCGGCCCCGAACACCTCGACGTCGGTGGAGGTCTGCGCGCCGACGGTGTGGCGCCCCACCCGCCGGTGGTCGGCCTCCTCGCCCGCCGGCACCTCGTCCGGCGGGAGGCGCCGGACGTAGTAGACGTGCTCGGCGCCGGGGGTGAAGGCCACGGGGGAGTAGCGCAGCCTCTCGACGGGGCCGTCGAGCAGCGCGCCGGTGGCGACGTCGACGATGCGCAGCACGCTCTCCTCGGTGCCCCCGCTGGAGAGCTGGTAGGCCAGGAGGTCCCCCTCCTTGGAGGGCTGCCAGGCGTCCAGGGTCGTGGCCCCGCTCGGGTCGATGACCAGGGGGTCGAGGAGGACCCGCTCCACACGGCGCCCGCCTTCACCGGGTTCCTCGACCAGCACGACGGGCAGGTCCGCGCCCGGGTCGCGGCGGGTGGAGAACCGGCGCTCACCGCGCCACGCCGGACCGCCGACGGACCCGGTCGCGACCAACGAGGTGCTGCGCCCGGCCAGCTCTGCGCGCCCCGGCCACGCGGCGCGCTGGGCCTCGAGCAGCTCGTCCTGCGCCGCTGACCACGCCCGCGTCGCGGGGTCGGCGGGGTCCTCGAGCACCCGGTAGGGGTCGGCGACGGCCAGGCGCTGGCCTTCCGGAGCGCCGGCGGGGAGCATCTCGACGAGGTCGACGGCGGGCAGGTCCGGGTAGTCGCTCATGAGCGGGACGGTAGGCGGTGCGATGCTTCGTGCCGTGACGCAGAGCCCTGACCCCGCCGACCGACGCGCGATCGCCGAGACGCCCCAGACCCCCGGTGAGAGCCTGCGCGACCTCGCGCACGCCCACGGCGTGGCGACGTCCTTCGACGGCTGGAAGGGCGGGCGCTCGGAGGCCTCCACCGCGACGCTGACCGCCGTGCTCGGCGCGCTCGGCGTGGACGCCTCCAGCGACGACTCAGTGGAGGCCGCCCTGCAGGAGGCCGCCGACGCCCCCTGGAGGAACACGCTGGCGCCCGTCGTCGTCGTCACCGACGCCGGCGGCGGCACCGCGACGGTCCACGTGCCCGACGGCGAGGCGGCCGCGCTCAGCGCGGTGCTCGACGACGGCACCACCCTCGAGCTGGCGCTGACCGACGACTGGGCCGACCCCCGCGAGGTCGACGGGGTCCGCGTCGGGCGGACGCACTTCGCCGTCCCCGCAGGCCTGCCGCTCGGGTACCACGAGCTGCGGGCCGTCACCGGCTCGAGCGCCGACGTCAGCACGTCGCTGCTCGTCGTCACCCCGGCTCGCCTGGAGATGCCTGCGGCGCTCGGCGACGGCGGCCAGCGCTGGGGGCTCATGGCCCAGCTGTACTCGGTGCGCTCGCAGCGCTCCTGGGGCGTCGGCGACCTCGCCGACCTCGGCGAGCTCCTGCAGGTCTCCGGCGCGCAGATGGGCGCGGACTTCCTGCTCATCAACCCGCTGCAGGCCGCGGAGCCCGTCGGGCACATGTCCCCGTCCCCGTACCTGCCCAGCTCACGGCGCTTCGTCAACCCGATCTCTGTCAGGGTCGAGGACGTCCTCGAGGTCGCCTACCTCCCCGGGGAGCAGCGCGCCGCGATCGAGGCCCGCGCCGCGTCCCTGCGCGAGCTCAACACCGACACCTCCGGGCTCGACCGCGACACCGTCTGGCGCGGCAAGCTCGCCGCCCTCGAGCTGGTCCACGCCGTGCCGCGCTCCCAGGTCCGCCAGGCCGCCTTCGA
>JBBSRD010000119.1:0-8580 GCA_038243415.1 Actinomycetales bacterium
GTCCTCGTCCGACCCGCTGGCGGGGAGGAAGTACCCGAGGTTCTGCGGGAGGCCCACCTCCGTCGTCGGGGCGTGCTCCCTCAGGGCGCGCGCCGCCCGTCCGTGCGCGAGGGTGAGGTGGTGGACTGCGGCGAGCGCCGCGGCCGGCTCGCGGCGGCCAGGTGCGTGGACCCCGGCGGCGTAGCCCAGGTAGGCCGCGCACCACGGCTCGTGGAGGGTGATCGCCATGGTGAGGCGGTCGCCGCGGCGCTCGGCGACCACGGCGGCGTACTCCCCGAAACGCTCCGCGGTCGCCCGGTTCGCCCAGCCGCCCGCGTCCTCGAGGGCCTGGGGCAGGTCCCAGTGGTAGAGCGTGGCCGCCGGGGCGATCCCGGCGGCGTGCAGCGCGTCGAGGAGGCGGTCGTAGAAGGCGAGCCCCGCCTCGTTGACGGGTCCCAGGGCGTCGGCGGTGACCCCGGGGGTGATGCGGGGCCACGCGATCGAGAACCGGTAGGCCGTGACGCCGAGGTCCGCCATGATCGCCACGTCCTGCTCGAACCGGTGGTAGTGGTCGTCGGCCACGTCACCGGTGTCGCCGCCCAGGACGTTGCCGGGCGCGTGGCTGAAGGTGTCCCAGATGCTCGGCGTGCGTCCGTCCTCCGCCACCGCCCCCTCGATCTGGTAGGAGGCGGTGGCGGTGCCCCACACGAAGCCCTCGGGGAAGGTGGCTGACGAGGCGTTCATGGGGCTCCGGGTCTCGGGGGGCGTTCGGGTCGGTGGGGCGCTCTGCCTCAGGCGGGCGGGGCGAGGACCGCGCTGACGACGTTGACGGTGACGTTCCCGGCTTTGATGCCGCCGCAGGTGATCGCGGTCTCGCCGTTGACGACGTACGTGCCGTCGGCCCCCGCCACGGTGACGTCCGAGCCCTCGAGGGTCGTGAAGCTGCCCGGGAGGTCGCTCTCAGCCAGAGGCTGCTCCACCACGTGGTACTGCAGCACCTTGCCGAGCTCGGCCGGCTTCAGCAGCAGGCGCGGGTCGGAGGAGATCAGCGCGGTGAACGCGGTGTCCGTGGGGGCGAACACGGTGACGTCGCCGGCCTCGTCGATCTGCTTCTGGACGTCCGAGCCGTCCACGGCCGAGGCGAAGGCGGAGAGCTGGGGGAACTGCCCGAGGACGTCGGTGAGCGAGGCGCCCTCAGGGACCTCACCGTTGTGGGGCAGGGAGGCGCAGCCGGCGCCGAAGGGCTCCCCCTCGCCCGCGGCGGCCTTCGTCGACGACGACGAGGAGGAGGAGGACGACGACGAGCTCGGTGAGGCGCTCTCCGTGACGGTCACGGTGGGCTCGGCGTCGCCGGACGGCGTGGTGCAGCCAGCGAGGAGGAGGCCCCCGCCGGCGAGGCCGGCGAGCAGCGCTGCGGCGCGCCGGGGGCCGCGGTCGGTGGTGGTGCGGCCGGTCGTGGTGCGGCGGAAGGTCATCGTCGGCTCCTCGTGTGCCAGCTCCGCGACCGGGCGCCGCGATGCTGGGGCCAGTGTGTCGGACGGGGCCCCGCCAGCGCACCCGCACCCGCCTCCCGCGCGTCCCCGGCCCGGGGAGCGTCAGGCTGGCTGGCGCGTCGTCGGCATGCCGAGGCCCACGCTGGCGGGCACCGCAGCGCTCCCGAGGCTGCTCGGGGCGCCGCTGGGCGCACCGCACGACGCGGCCGCCCGACGGTCGTGCGCGTCGCCCGCGCGGGTGCGCCGGACCGACCACACGTCTCGTGCGCCGCCCACCTGCCCGGTCGGCGGGTCGGCCATGAGGTGGTGGGGGGCCGCTGAGGTCACGACCACGTCGACGACGTCGCCGGGGCGCGGCACCGCGCCGCCCTCGGGGATGCCCGCGTGGACGAGCCGTCCGTCGCGCGCCCGCCCGGAGATGCGGTGGTTCTCGGCGTCCTTGCGCCCCACCGCGTCGCCGACGAGCACCTCGACGCGGCGCCCCACCTGGGCGCGGGCGCCCGCGAGCGCCGCCTCCTCCACCGCGACCACGAGGCGCTCGTACCTCTCGGAGACGACCTCGGCGGGGACCTGACCGTCCATCGTCGCCGCCGGGGTGCCCGGGCGCGAGGAGTACTTGAAGGTGTACGCGGAGGAGAACCGGGCAGCGCGCACCACGTCGAGGGTGGCGGCGAAGTCGTCCTCGGTCTCTCCGGGGAAGCCGACGATGATGTCGGTGGTGACCGCGGCGTCGGGCATCGCGGCGCGCACCCGGTCGAGGATGCCGAGGAAGCGCGAGGACCGGTAGCTGCGGCGCATGGCCTTGAGCACGGCGTCGGACCCGGACTGCAGCGGCATGTGCAGCTGGGGCATGACGTTGGGGGTCGAGGCCATCGCGTCGATGACGTCGTCGGTGAAGGACGCCGGGTGCGGGCTGGTGAACCGCACGCGCTCCAGCCCGTCGATCCCCCCGCAGGCCCGCAGCAGGTCGGAGAAGGCGCTCTTGCGCGCGAAGGCGTCGTCGAAGTCCACGCCGTAGGTGTTGACGTTCTGGCCCAGGAGGGTCACCTCGATCACGCCGTCGGCGACGAGGGCCTCGACCTCGGCGAGCACGTCGCCGGGGCGGCGGTCCTTCTCCTTGCCGCGCAGCGACGGGACGATGCAGAACGTGCACGTGTTGTTGCACCCCACCGAGATGGAGACCCAGCCGCTCGCGGCGGACTCGCGGGCCGCCGGCAGCGCGGAGGGGAAGGTCTCCAGCGCCTCGAGGATCTCGACGGCGGCCTCGCCGTTGTGGCGGGCACGGTCCAGCAGCGCGGGGAGGGAGCCGGTGTTGTGGGTCCCGAAGACCACGTCGACGTGCGGGGCGCGGTCCACGATGCGCTCGCGGTCCTTCTGGGCGAGGCACCCGCCGACGGCGATCTGCATGCCGCCGGGGCGCTTGGCCTTCACCGAGGCCAGGTGGCCGAGGTTGCCGTAGAGGCGGTTGTCGGCGTTCTCGCGCACCGCGCACGTGTTGATGACCAGCACGTCCACGTCGTCGTCCTTCACGGCGGCGTCCTGCGCGCGCACGTAACCGGCGCCGTCGAGGAGGCCGGCCATGCGCTCGGAGTCGTGGACGTTCATCTGGCACCCGTAGGTGCGCACCGCGTACGTGCGGGGGGACCGGGGGGAAAGGTCGGAGGAGATGCGCTGCGGTGCCACGACGTCGATGGTAGGCGGGTGCCTGACCACGACCACCCCCTCTCCGACACCGGCGTCGAGCCCGTCGACGATGCGGCGCCCGCCCTGCGCGGACCGATCATGATGAACCAGCGCTGGCTCGACATCGCCTTCCTCCACTGGGCGGTCGACCCGGCCCAGGTCGCGCCGATGCTGCCGCCGGGCGTGCGCCCCGACGTCCGCGACGGCGTCACGTGGGTCGGGCTGATCCCGTTCCGCATGGTCGGCGCCGGCCCGGGCCGCCTGCCGGGCGTCCCGTGGTTCGGGACCTTCCTCGAGCCGAACGTGCGGCTCTACACCGTCGACGCGACCGGGCGCCGCGGCATCGTCTTCGCCTCCCTCGACGCCGACCGCCTCGCGGTGGTCACCGGGGCGCGCGCCGCGTTCGGTCTGCCCTACCGGTGGTCGCGGATGGCCTACGACGAGCGGGCCGTGGGCGAGGGCAGCGAGGTGCTGTACCGGACCTGGCCCCGGCGCGGACCGCTCTCCTCGATCCCGACCGGCCTCGACGGCTCCTCCGCGCCCGGAGGCGGGCGGGCGGGCACGCGCATCCGCCTGGCGCTCAGCGGGCGACCGGCCCCGCGCCACGGCGACCTGGAGGACTACCTCACCGCGCGCTGGGGGCTGCACGTGCGCCACCTGCGCCAGGACTGGTACGTCCCCAACACCCACGGCGCCTGGCGGCTGGAAGAGGCGTCGGTGCTCGAGCTGGACGACGGGCTGCTCGCCGGCGCGGGCCTGCCGGACCTCGCGCTCCGGTCCCCGGACAGCGTCGCGTTCTCCCGCGGGGTGACCACGGAGTTCGCCCTCCCGACGTCCAGCCGGCGCCCGCGACGCTGAGTCACGATGCTCGCTGAGGGCACGTCGCAGGTCACAGTGTCATCACGGTCGTGCCCCAGCAGCCCACCCCCGCTCCCCGGCTGGGGCGATCAGGCCCTACCGTCCCCTGACATGAGCACCCAGCTGACCGACGAGGGTCAGGCATCGGCCACCGGTCGCCCGCTCGTCGTGCTCGACGACGTCCAGAAGCACTTCGGGCCGCTGCACGTGCTGAAGGACATCAACCTCACGGTGCACTCCGGTGAGGTGCTCGTGGTCATCGGACCGTCCGGCTCCGGCAAGTCGACGCTGTGCCGCACCATCAACCGCCTCGAGACCATCGACTCCGGCTCCATCACCCTCGACGGCCAGCCGCTCCCCGCGGAGGGCAAGGAGCTCGCGAGGCTCCGCGCCGACGTCGGGATGGTCTTCCAGTCCTTCAACCTCTTCGCGCACCTCTCGATCCTCGACAACGTCACGCTCGGCCCGATCAAGGCGCGGAAGACCTCCAAGAGCGACGCGCAGAAGCGCGGCCGCGAGCTGCTCGACCGGGTGGGCATCGGCAACCAGGCCGACAAGCTGCCCGCCCAGCTCTCCGGCGGCCAGCAGCAGCGCGTCGCCATCGCCCGCGCGCTGGCCATGGACCCCAAGGTGATGCTCTTCGACGAGCCCACCTCCGCCCTGGACCCGGAGATGATCAACGAGGTCCTCGACGTGATGACCGGGCTGGCGCACTCCGGCATGACGATGGTCGTCGTGACCCACGAGATGGGGTTCGCCCGCAAGGCCGCGGACCGCGTCGTGTTCATGGCCGACGGCGAGATCGTCGAGCAGGCCGCCCCCGAGACGTTCTTCACCGCGCCGGAGTCGCCGCGGGCCAAGGACTTCCTGTCCAAGATCCTCACCCACTGACCCACCCCTGACCCTTCGTCCGAACAGTCCGCACCGTCGCGGCGCCCCTCCCAGGGCGCGCACCGTTTCCCTCGAGGAGAACCCCATGAGAACCCCCCGCACCGCCCTCGCCGCCGCCGTCGCGGTCGCCGCCCTCACCCTGTCGGCCTGCGGAGGCGGCTCCGACGACGCCGCCGAGTCCGGCGCCACGCCGACGAAGGCCTCGGAGTTCGAGGCAGGAACGACGATGGCGAAGCTCGCCGACGCGGGCAAGATCAAGATCGGCACGAAGTTCGACCAGCCAGGCTTCGGCAACAAGAGCCTGTCCGGGGCGCCCGAGGGCTTCGACGTGAAGATCGCCGAGTACGTCGCCGGGAAGCTGGGCATCGAGCCGGACGGCATCCAGTGGGTCGAAGCACCCTCACCACAGCGCGAGGACCTCCTGGCGGACGGGTCGGTGTCCATGGTGGCCGCCACGTACACGATCAACGACAAGCGCAAGGAGCGGGTCGGGTTCGCCGGCCCCTACTACGTCGCCGGCCAGCAGATCATGGTCAACAAGGACAACGACACCATCAAGGGCCCCGAGGACCTCAAGGCCAACCCCGACCAGAAGATCTGCTCGGTGACCGGCTCGACCCCGGCCGAGAACATCCGCCAGTACCTCGCCGCCCCGGACCAGCTGGTGGAGTTCGACGTCTACGACGACTGCGTGACGGCCATGGGCAACGGGCAGGTGGCCGCGACCACGACGGACAACGTCATCCTTCTCGGCTACGTGGACAAGGAGCCCGAGAAGCTCAAGCTCGTCGGCAAGCAGTTCACCGAGGAGCCCTACGGCATCGGCTACGCCAAGGGTGACGTGAAGTTCTGCGAGTTCATCAACGAGGCGCTCACGGAAGCGTCGAAGGACGGCTCGTACGAGGAAGCGTGGACGTCCACGGCCGGCAAGGTCGAGGGCGCCGAGACGCCGAAGCTGCCCACGCTGGACAGCTGCGGCTGATCCGGCGGTCGGCGGAGCAGGACATGAAGCGGAGGAGGTGAGCTCGTGGACGTCATCACGGAGAACTGGGACCTGTGGGTCAGCGGGTTCCTCCGCTCCCTGGGGATCATCGGCTGGGCGCTCGTCGGCTCTCTGGTGCTGGGGACGATCGTCGCGGTCTGCCGCGTCTCCCCCATCCCGCTGCTGCGAGTTCTGGGCACCTTCTACGTCTCCGTCTTCCGCAACACCCCGCTGGCGGTCCTGCTCTTCTTCATCGCCTTCGGCATCCCGGTGCTGGGCATCAACGCCAGCTTCTACGTCTTCGGCACCGTCGGTCTGACGATCTACACGGCGGCCTTCGTCTGCGAGGCGCTGCGCGGCGGGATCAACACCGTCTCGCCGGGGCAGGCCGAGGCCGCCCGCTCCATCGGGCTCGGCTTCGGCCAGACGCTGACCCTCGTGGTGCTCCCCCAGGCGCTGCGGGCCGTCGTCCCGCCCGTCGGCAACGTGCAGATCGCCATGATGAAGAACTCCGCGATCGTCGGTGCCGCCGGTGTGGGGGGCGACCTCTTCAGCGCCTACAACCGGCTGACGAGCGCGCAGGGGTACTCCTTCCTCCCCACGGTGACGGGGATGGCCATCGGCTACCTGCTCATCACCCTGACGGCCGGTGCGCTCCTCGCGCTGGCCGAACGACGACTGGCGGTGGCGCGATGAGCGGCTCGGTTCTCTTCGACACCCCCGGTCCGAGGACCAGGCGCCGGGTCCTCGTCGCCAGCGTCATCACCGGCGTCCTGCTCCTCACCGCGCTGACGCTCGTGGTGCTCCGGCTCGTCGACCGAGGACAGTTCGACGCAGAGCTGTGGGCGCCGTTGCTCAACCCGGCGACCGAGGAGTTCGCGCTCGTCTGGGGACTCATCGGGACCGGTCTGTCGCTGACGCTGAGGGCTGCCGTCGTCGCCATGATCGCCTCATTGCTGATCGGTGTCGTCATCGCCGTGGTGCGCCTCCAGCTGGGACGCGTGGCCCGCATCCCCCTGGTCGGCGTCGTCGAGCTGCTGCGGGGCCTGCCCGTCGTGGTGACCATCGTCTTCGTCAGCGTGCTGCTCCCGCGGATCGGCATCGCTGCCGACCCGTTCTGGTTCCTCGTCGTGGGGTTGACGGCCTACAACTGCGTGGTCATCAGTGAGATCCTCCGCGCCGGGGTCGTCACCCTGCCCCGGGGCCAGGTCGAGGCCGCGCTCGCGGTCGGCCTCACCCGCGGCCAGACGATGCGTCTGGTCCAGCTCCCCCAGGCGTTCCGCGCCATGCTGCCGGCGCTCATCAGCCAGCTCGTCGTCATCCTCAAGGACACGGCGATCGGCTCGATCGTCCTCACGGGTCTGGAGGACACGCTGTACCAGGGTGACCTCATCCGACGGAACCTCGACAACCCGCTGCAGACCTACGCGGTCATCGCGCTGATCTTCATCGTGCTCAACCTGTTGCTCAGCCGGCTCGCCGTGTTCCTGGAGCGGCGCCTGTCACGATCGTCGAAGAGCAACCCCGCGGAAGCCACGACCGTCGCGGAGGCCAACGCGACGTAGGTCGAGGGGACCCGCACGGGACGCCCGGGCGCCGACGGGTCCTCAGCCGGTGACGCCGGACGAGGGATGCTCGTCGGCAACCCCGCCGTCGTCGGTCCACGCGCCGTCGGCCTCGTCGGCGTGGCTCTGGTCGAGCGCCTCGCGCACGACGCCCATGGCGGTGCCCCCGTCGTAGCCCTTGCGGGCGAGCATCCCCACGAGGCGCCGGGTGGCCGTGGGACGGTCGAGCCTGGCCATCGAGCGCATCCGCCGCCCGACCAGCTCACGCGCGGTGGTCCGCTCGAGGTCGGCGTCGACCTGCTCGAGAGCCCGACCGGCCTCGGTCTCGCCGACCCCGCGGCGTTTGAGCTCGTGGGCCAGGCCTCTTCTCGCAAGTCCCTTCGCGGACTGCTTGGAGCGCACGACGAGGTCGGCGTAGACCTGGTCGTCGATGAGCTGCAGCTCGGTGTAGCGGTCCAGCACCTCGCGAGCGATGCCGGCCGGCACGTCCTTCTCCGCCAGGCTCCGCGCCAGCTCGGCTCGGCTGCGGGGCGCCGCAGCGAGGCGGCGCAGGACGATCGTGCGGGCTCGTGCCCGCTCGTCGCCCTGCGCCGCACCGCTCATCGCTCTGCGTCCGCGAGGATCAGAAGTCGACCGAGACGACGTTGCCGTCCTTCGAGGCCTTCGATGCCTTCTCGTCCTTCTCGTCCTTGGCCGCCTCGGGCTGCGGGCCGATGCCGAGCTTCTCCTTGATCTTGCGCTCGAGCTCGTCGGCGAGGTCGGGGTTGTCGCGCAGGAACGCGCGCGCGTTCTCCTTGCCCTGGCCCAGCTGGTCGCCGTCGTAGGTGTACCAGGCACCGGACTTGCGCACGAAGCCCTGCTCCACGCCCATGTCGATCAGCCCGCCCTCGCGGGAGATCCCGATGCCGTAGAGGATGTCGAACTCGGCCTGCTTGAACGGCGGCGAGACCTTGTTCTTGACCACCTTGACGCGCGTGCGGTTCCCGACCGCGTCGGTGCCGTCCTTCAGCGTCTCGATGCGGCGGATGTCGAGGCGGACGGAGGCGTAGAACTTCAGCGCCTTCCCGCCCGTGGTGGTCTCGGGTGAACCGAACATCACGCCGATCTTCTCGCGCAGCGGGTTGATGAA
>JBBSRD010000120.1:0-8568 GCA_038243415.1 Actinomycetales bacterium
CAGAGGATCGCGGACTCCCCCGGGTTGAGGATCGGCGTGCCGCCGTCCACCCCGAACACCCCGATGTTCGTGATCGAGATGGTGCCCCGCGCCATGTCGGACGGGCTGGTCCGCCCGGCGCGCGCGGTCTTGACCAGCGCGGTCAGCCCCGCGGCCATCCCCCGCAGGTCCAGCGCCTGCGCGTCCTTGACGTTGGGCACCAGGAGCCCGCGGTCGCTCGCCACCGCGATGCCGAGGTTGACGTAGTCCTTCACCACGATCTCCTGCGCGGCCTCGTCCCACGAGGAGTTGATCTGCGGGTGACGGGCGACCGCCAGGCACATCGCCCGGGCGATCACCAGCAGCGGCGAGACGTGGACGCCCTCGAACGAGCGGTCCGCGCGCAGCCGGTCCAGCAGCTTGACGGTGCGGGTCGCGTCCACGGTGATGCGCGCCGAGGTGTGCGGAGCGGTGACGGCGCTGGCGACCATCGCCTGCGCGGTGGCCTTGCGCACCCCCCGGATCGGGACGCGGCGCTCGCGCGCGGAGGCGTCGTAGGACCCGGGCAGGTCGGGTGCGGCGCCGCCGGGCCGCGCGCCGGGGCCCGTCGTCGGCCCGGACGTCTCCTCCTCGGCGGTCTCGCTGAGGACGTCGTCGCGGGTGATGATCCCGCCGACCCCGCTGCCGATGAGCGAGGCCAGGTCGATGCCGCGCAGCCGGGCGAGCAACCGGACGGGCGGGGTGGCCAGCGGCTTGGCCGGCGGCTCCGGCTCGTCCGGCTCGTCCGACGCCGCAGCGGCGCGGGACTGCGGTGCCGGCGCCGCTGCTGGCGCGGCGGGCTCTCCAGCGGGCTCCACGGGAGCGGCGCCCTGGCCGGACCGGCGCCGCCGACGCCGGCCGGGGCTAGCGTTCTCGCGCACGCCGTAGCCGACGAGGACCGACGTGGCTCCGGGGTCCTGCGCGTCGTCGTCGACGAGCGAGAGGTCGCCGGCGGACGCCTCGGCGCCCGGCGCCTCGACGGACAGGCCCTCGTCCGCCAGGCCGTGACCCGCCTGGCCGTCGGCGGTCTCGGGGTCCTCGGGGTCCTCAGCGACCGCGTCGCCCGCACCGGCCGGAGGGGCACCGGGCCCCCCGACGTCCACGGCGATGAGCTCGGTGCCCACGTCGACGGTCATGCCCTCGGGCACGAGCAGCTTCTCCACGACGCCGGCCCACGGGGAGGGCAGCTCGACGATGGACTTGGCGGTCTCGACCTCGACGACGGGGGCGTTGACGGCCACCTCGTCGCCCTCGGCGACCAGCCAGCGGACCACCTCGGCCTCGGTGAGGCCCTCCCCGACGTCGGGCAGGCGGAAGGTGCGGGTGCTCGTCATGCCCTGCTCATCTCTGGTGCGGTCATCGCCGGGTCGCCCCACGCCTGCTCACGCGGATCAGTACGCCAGGGCGCGGTCGACGGCGTCGAGCACCCGGTCGGCGTCGGGCAGGTAGTGCTCCTCGACTCGCGCGACGGGGTACGGGACGGCAAAGCCCCCCACGCGCAGCACCGGGGCCTCGAGGTGGTGGAAGCAGCTCTCGGTGATGCGGGCCGCCAGCTCGGCGCCGAGGCCGAGGAAGGTGGGGGCCTCGTGGACGACCACGCACCGGCCCGTGCGCCGCACCGACGCCTCGATGGTGGGCAGGTCCAGCGGCGACATGCTGCGCAGGTCCACGACCTCCACCGAGGTGCCCTCGGCGCGGGCGGTGACCGCGGCGTCGAGGGCGACGCGCACCGTCGGGCCGTAGGCCAGCACCGTCACGTCGCTCCCCGCGGCGACCACGCGGGCCGAGTGCAGCGGGGGCGCCTCGTCCAGCGCGCGGACGCGGCCGCGGTCGCGCCCGGCCAGCTCGACGGGGCCGCGGTCCCAGTAGCGGCGCTTGGGCTCGAAGACCATGACCGGGTCGTCGCTGGTGATGGCCTGCTGGATCATCCAGTAGGCGTCCTGGGGGGACGCCGGGGAGACCACGCGCAGCCCGGGGACGTGGGAGAACAGCGCCTCGGGGCTCTCGGAGTGGTGCTCGACCGCGCCGATCCCCCCGCCGAACGGCACCCGGACGACCACGGGCAGGCTCGTCGCCCCCGAGGTCCGCGACCGCATCTTCGCGAGCTGCGTGACGATCTGGTTGAACGCCGGGAAGATGAACCCGTCGAACTGGATCTCGCACACCGGGCGGTACCCCGCCATCGCCAGGCCCGTCGCCGTGCCGACGATGCCCGCCTCGGACAGCGGGGTGTCGACCACGCGCTGCTCGCCGAAGTCGCGCTGCAGCCCGTCGGTGACGCGGAAGACCCCGCCGAGGGCGCCGATGTCCTCGCCCATGAGCAAGACCTTGTCGTCGTGGTCCATCGCGCGGCGCAGCCCGGCGTTCAGCGCGGCGGCCATCGTCAGCGTCGTCGGGCGCACGGCCTCGGCGGCGCGGCCGCCCGGGGTCGGTGCGTGGGGCCCGCGCTCGCGGGCCGCCGTCAGGTGGCTCGACGCCGGCGCCTGCGCGGGCGCGGTCAGGGTGGTGGTGTTCACGGCTGGTCTCCCTCGGCGTTCCAGTCCTGCATCCAGGCCCTCTCCTCGTCGACGAGGGGGTGGCGGTCGGCGTAGACGTGGTCGAACATCGACGCGGGCTCGGGGTCGGGCAGGTCGCGCACGTCGCCTCGCAGGGCCTCGCCGAGCACGTCGGCCTCGGCGGCGACGTCGGCCAGGAAGGCGTCGACGTCCTGGTCCTCGCCGCTCCCCGCGGCGTGCAGCGCGCGCAGGTGGGCCTCGAGCCGGACCAGCGGGTCCAGCGGGGCCCACAGCGCGTCGTCGTCGCTCTCGCGGTAGCGCGTGGTGTCGTCGGAGGTGGTGTGCGCCGAGACCCGGTAGGTCCACGCCTCGACGAAGGTCGGCCCGCCGCCGCTGCGCGCGCGGTCCGCGGCGGCGCGCACCACGGCCTCGACGGCGATGACGTCGTTGCCGTCCACCCGCACCGAGGGGAGCCCGACGCCGGCGGCGCGCTCGGTGAGCGGCGCCGCGAACTGGCGGGTGTTGGGCTCGGAGATCGCCCACTGGTTGTTCTGGCAGAGGAAGACCACGGGGGCCTTGAACACCGCCGCCCAGGTCATCGCCTCGTTGACCTCGCCCTGGGACGTCGCCCCGTCCCCCAGGCACGCGACGACGGCGGTGTCCACGTCGTCGTCGCCGGTCCCGACGGTGCCGTCACGCTGGACGCCCATCGCGTAGCCGGTCGCGTGCAGCGTCTGGGCGCCGATCACCAGGGTGTAGCCGTGGGTGTTGGTCTCGGCCGCGTCCCACCCGCCGTGGGAGGTGCCGCGGTACAGGCGCAGGAGGTCCAGCGGGGCGACGCCGCGGCTCATGGCCAGCGCGTGCTCCCGGTAGGTGGGGAAGACGTGGTCCTGGGGACGCAGCCCGCGGGCCGCGCCGATCTGCGCCGCCTCCTGGCCGCGCGAGGAGGCGTAGAGCGCGAGCTCGCCCTGACGCTGCAGGGAGGTGGCCTCGATGTCGAGGCGCCG
The DNA here is from genome assembly GCA_038243415.1 of Actinomycetales bacterium. Lineage (GTDB taxonomy): Bacteria > Actinomycetota > Actinomycetes > Actinomycetales > Quadrisphaeraceae > CADCUY01. The sequence goes on from JBBSRD010000120.1 coordinate 3,521, forward strand.
GGCCAGCGTCATCGCGCGGTAGCGCTCGCGCAGGGCCTCGGCGTCGAGGGCGGCGACCAGCGGGTCGTGCTCGGGGTCCGGCGTGCGCTCGCCCGCAGGCGTGAGCAGCTGCACCATCACCGGTTCGCCGTGCGACGGCTCTGCTGTCGCACCGCCGGTGCGGGTGGTGCTGATGGTCTCTGTCATGGCCGCGGGCCCCCTCGAGGAATGACTGGTTACGCCACCGTAACCGACGCTACCGTAGGTTCGGTCCGCCACGGGATCGAGCGTGGCGCCACAGCGCCGCTCACATGCCGTCCATGCCGGTCATGTCCATGGGGCCTCCGAAGGCCATCGCCCACAGCATGAAGGCCATCGACGCGCTCATCACCGTCAGCGTGAGCCGCAGGGACAGGCCGTGCCAGGCGTGGGGCGACGGGTCGGCGGCTGCCGCCCCGGGCTGGGCACCGGCGGGCTGGGCCGACGGCCGCGCTGCCGTCGAGCCGTCCTGGGTCCGGCGCGGCCCCGGGCCCGCGTCGCTCAGGGACAGGGCGCGCTCGTCGCCCTCCGCCGCGGGGAGCTCGAGGTGCAGGTCGTGCTCGGAGGCGCGCACCAGGCGCCCGCTCGCCCATCCGAGGGTCTCGAGGACGAACCAGGACCCGATGACGGCGTTCGCCGCCGGCGGCCCGGCGCTCATCGCGCCGGCGCCCTCGAGCGGGGCCATGACCACGAACATCCACACCATGACCGCCATGTCGGCGGCGAGCAGCGGCCAGACCAGCGTCCAGCGTCCGCGCCGGGCGCGGTCGACGACGGCCCACACGACCACGACGAGGGCGGCCAGGGCGAACACCGTGCGGCCGACCAGCCCGGACGGCGGCTCCAGCAGCAGGCCGGTGGGCCAGAACATGGCGATCATCCCGAGCGCCATGACGATGTGGCCGAGGTGCCAGAAGCGGGTGACGTCCGGCAGGCGGACCAGATGACGGACGTGGACCGCGGCGACCACGGTCAGGGCGAGCACCCAGACCCACCCGAGCCATGACGGCAGCACGCTGTTGGTCATCCGTACCTCCACATCACCCGTCTGCACCCCCCGGCGCAGAGGCAAGGTCACGGTAGCGTCGCTCACCGTGCTGAACCTTGGCCAGACGCCCGACCGCCCGACCGGACCAGCGCCCACGGCGCAGCCTGGTGACGACACCGGCCTCTCTGGTGACGCTCCGTCGCTCGACCCCTCGTGGGTGGCGGCCATCGCCGAGGACCGCGCCACCCTCACCCTCCCGCGCGGGCTCCCCCAGCTGGCCGAGCAAGTGATCCACTCCTCCCTCGCCCTCCTCTTCCCCCACTTCACCGGCGACCAGCCCCGCGCGAGCGCCGCCGAGGTCGCCGAGGACGCGGCCGCTCTCCACGCCCTGCTGGTGCAGACCATCACCGGGACCAGCTGCGTGGCCGACGCGCGCGCCCTGGCCGACGCCCAGCTGGCCGCGCTGCCCTCGGTGCGCGCGGCCCTCCTGCTCGACGCCGCGGCCACCGCCGAGGGCGACCCCGCGGCGTCCGGCATCGACGAGGTGATCCTCTGCTACCCCGGCTTCTTCGCCACCGCGGTGCACCGCATCGCCCACCACCTGCACGTCGGCGGGTCTCCGCTGGTGGCGCGCCTCCTCGGCGAGCTGGCCCACCGCGCGACGGGCATCGACGTCCACCCCGGAGCCCACATCGGTCGGTCCTTCGCGATCGACCACGGCACCGGCGTCGTCGTCGGCTCCACCGCCGTGGTGGGCGACCGGGTCCGCCTCTACCAGGGCGTCACCCTCGGGGCCACCCGCGTGGCCAAGCACCTCGCCACGAAGAAGCGGCACCCGACGATCGGTGACGACGTGGTGATCTACGCCGGGGCCACCATCCTCGGCGGCGACACGGTCATCGGGAGCGGGAGCCGCATCGGCGGCAACGTGTGGCTCACGCGGAGCGTCCCTCCCAGCTCTCTGGTCTCGACCAGCGCGGGGATCGACCGGCTTCGGTCCCGATCGGGTGACGGCAGCGGCATCGGCGACGGTGACGAGGTGCTGCCTCTGGGTGACCGGGATGACGGGGACCACGAGCTGGAGTTCCACATCTGAGCCCACCTGCACCTGCGGGGAGCGCACCGACACCTCTCGGAGGACCCATGAAGGCGACAAGCATCCTCGACACCATCGGCGGGACGCCCCACGTCCGGCTCTCGCGGCTGTTCGGCGACCGGGTCGAGGTGTGGATGAAGATCGAGCGCGCCAACCCCGGCGGCTCCATCAAGGACCGGGTCGCCCTCGCCATGATCACCGACGCCGAGGAGCGCGGCGTGCTCTCCCCCGGGGGCACGATCGTCGAGCCGACGTCCGGCAACACCGGCATCGGCCTCGCGATGGTGGCAGCGGTCAAGGGCTACGACCTGCTGATCGTCATGCCCGAGTCGATGTCCGTGGAGCGCCGCCGCCTCGTGACGGCCTACGGCGCCCGCCTCGAGCTCACCCCGAAGGGCGAGGGCATGAAGGGCGCGATCGCCCGCGCCACGGAGATCGTCGGGTCGACGCCCGGCGCCTGGATGCCCAGCCAGTTCGACAACCCGGCCAACATCGACGTCCACCGGCGGACCTCTGCCGAGGAGGTTGCCGCGGACTTCCCCGAGGGGATCGACGCCCTCGTCACCGGCGTCGGCACGGGAGGGCACCTCACCGGGGTCTCCGAGGTGCTCAAGGAGCGCTTCCCCTCGATGAGGACGTACGCCGTGGAGCCCGCCAAGTCACCGGTCATCGGCGGCGGGGAGCCGAAGCCGCACCGGATCCAGGGGATCGGGGCGGGCTTCGTGCCCGAGAACCTGCACACGGGCACCCTCGACGGGACCATCTCGGTCTCGGAGGAGGACGCCTACGCCATGACCGTGAAGGTGGCGCGGACCGAGGGGATCCTCGTCGGGCCGTCGTCGGGCGCGTCCCTGGCCGCCGTGGCGCAGAAGCTCCCGGACCTGCCGGACGGCTCCGTGGTGCTGACGTACTGCTACGACACCGGGGAGCGCTACCTGTCCGTGGAGGGTCTCTTCACCTCCTGAGCAGCACCCGCAGCCCTCAGCCGCTGCATCCTCACCCCACCTCCTCGCACCGCACCACCGCACCGTGGTCACCTCCTGCCGCTCCGGGAGGCTCAGTGGTGCAGGAAGTGACCACGGTGCGGGGGTGCGCGGTGGACGGGCAGAGCGGGTCAGGGGGCCCAGGCGGCGGCGAGCTCGACGAACCGGTCGTTGGCCTCGACCTCGCCGATGCTCACCCGCACGCCCTCCCCGGCGAAGGGCCTCACCGACAGGCCCTTCTCGGCCGCCGCCTCCACGAACGCCGGGGTCTGCTCCCCGAGCGGCAGCCAGACGAAGTTCGCCTGGGTCTCGGGGAGGTCCCAGCCCTGCTCGGCGAGCGCCGCGACCACCCGCTCCCGCTCGGCGACGAGGGCGTCGACGCGCGCCAGCAGCTCGTCGCGGGCGCCCAGCGAGGCGGTCGCCGCCCGCTGGGCGACGGTCGAGACGCCGAACGGCACCGAGGCGGTGCGCAGCACGCGGGCCACCGCGGGGTGGGCCACGGCGAAGCCGACCCGGAGGCCGGCGAGCCCGTAGGCCTTGGAGAACGTGCGCAGCACCACCACGTTGGTGCGCCGGCGCCACGCGGCGAGGCCGTCAGCGGCGCCCGGCGCGCGCACGAACTCGACGTAGGCCTCGTCGACGACGACGATCACGTCCGAGGGGACGGCGTCGAGCAGGCGGTCGAGCTCGGCGGCGCTGACCACCGGGCCCGTGGGGTTGTTGGGGGTGCACACGAGGACCACGCGGGTGCGGTCGGTGACGGCCGCGGCCATGGCGTCGACGTCATGGCGGCCGCTGGAGGTCAGCGGCACCGGAACCGGCGTCCCGCCCGCGACGGTCACGGTCAGCGGGTAGGCCTCGAAGGAGCGCCAGGCGTGGACGACCTCGTCGCCGGCCTCGCACGCCGCGGCCACCACGTGGCCGAGCACCGCGACGGAGCCGGTCCCGAGGACGAGGCACTCAGCGGGGACGTCCAGCTGGGCGGACAGCGCGGCCACGAGGTCGGCAGCGGTGATGTCGGGGTAGCGGTTGAGGTCCGCGGCGGCCTCGGCGATCACCTCGAGGACCCCGGGCAGCGGCGGGTAGGGGTTCTCGTTGGAGGACAGCTTGTAGGCCGTCACCCCGTCGGGGATGCGCGGCCTCGCGCCGGGGACGTAGCCGGGGAGGTCGGTCAGCGCCGCCCTCATGCGAGGCGTGGCGCCGACGACGGGGGGCGTGGTCATGCGCTCAGGCTAGAGCGACGTCAGCCTCGCGGGCGATAGCTGGCGACGATGGGGCACTCGAACGGGTCGCGCTCGCCGAGGCCCACGCGGTTGAGGTAGCGCACGACGATCGCGTAGGAGGCCAGCACGGTGGTCTCGGTGTAGGTCACGCCCTTCTCGGCGCAGAACGGCTTGACGACCTCGCGGGCCCGGGCCAGGTTCGGGCGCGGCATCGAGGGGAAGAGGTGGTGCTCGATCTGGTGGTTCAGCCCGCCGAAGACGAACGAGGTGAAGCGGTTGCCGGTGATGTTGCGGCTCATGAGCACCTGGCGGCGCAGGAAGTCGACCCGAGCCCCCTCGGGGACCAGCGGCATGCCCTTGTGGTTGGGCGCGAAGGAGCAGCCCATGTACACCCCGAACAGGCCGAGCTGGATGCCGATGAACGCCGCGGCCTTGCCGGGGGGCAGCACGAGGAAGACGGCCGCGAGGTAGCCGAGCAGGCGCACGGACACGAAGGTCAGCTCGACCCAGCGGCGCTTGACGTGGGAGCGGACGAGGAGGGACTTCACGCTCTGGACGTGGAGGTTCGCGCCCTCCAGGAGCAGCAGTGGGAAGAAGAACCAGCCCTGACGGGCGCCGAGCCAGCGCCCGACGGGACCGCGGGCCGCGCCCGCCTCGGGGGTGAAGGCCAGCACCTCGGACTCGATGTCGGGGTCCTTGCCGAGCTGGTTGGGCGCGGAGTGGTGCTTGGAGTGCTTGCG
>JBBSRD010000121.1:0-8565 GCA_038243415.1 Actinomycetales bacterium
ATCTCACCGGCCAGGTCCGCGTCCTCCAGCGCCTGCGCCATGAGGGAGGCGAGCTCCTTGCGCTGGCTCTTGCTGAGCGAGCGCATGAGGCGGCCCATCGCGGCGGCGCGCTGGGCGAGGACGTCGATGAGCTCGTCCACGTCCTTCGGGTCCTCGGGGACTGCCTCGCCGTGCTTCGCCATGAAGTCGGCGAAGTCCTGCGGGGTGTCCTTGCCCTTGGCGTGCTTGCCGAGGAGGGTGTTGAGGTCGGCCAGGAGGTTCTTGAGGTCCGCGGAGGTGGGGCCCGCCTCGCCCTCGCCGTTCTCTCCTGCCTCGCCCTCGCCGGCGCCGCTGCTGGCGGGGCCGAGCGCGTTGGCGCCCAGCTGGGCCCGCAACGCCTGGGTGCGGAGCTCCTCCAGCAGCTGCTCGTACGTCTCGCGGGCGGTGGGGGAGACCCAGTCGTAGTCCCTGAGGGCCTTCACCGCGCCGGAGGTGGAGCGGGGGAGGGTGTCCAGCGTCATCTCCCGCAGCACCCGCTCGTCGCTGGGCAGGCCGTCGCCGGCGGCGTCCATCGCCGCGAGCACGGCGCGCTCGTCGGCCAGCGCCTCCTCCAGCGCCTCGCGCGCCTCGGCGAGCGGGCCCGAGAGGTCTCCGGAGCGGCGCAGCGCCTCCTTGCGGCGCCGGAGCTGGTCGCGCAGCGCGTCGAGCCCGCCGCGCTCGTCACCGCGCCGGTCCTGGTCCGCCTCGAGGCCGCTGCGCATCAGCTCGCGCAGCGACTCGCGGACGCTGGAGCCCTCCATGACCCGGTCGCCGAGCTCGTCGACCGCGGCCCGCACGTCGTAGGGGGGCGCCAGCGGGTCGGCCCCGCCGCTCCACCGCCCGTAGCGGTAGCCCCGGGGACCTCGTCCGCCGCCTCGCCTCGCCGCGCCCGCTGGACCTGCCATGTCTCAGCCCCCGTAGACGGTGCGCTCGCCGGTCTCCGCGGGGCCGCTGCCACCACCGGCGTCGTCGCCCACGCGGTCCTTGCCGAGGCGCCGCGTGAGGTGGAGGCCCTCGAGGACCATCTCCACGGTCGCCGCGGCGCGCCCTCGGGTGGGGGCCTCGTCCTCGGCGTCGCCGCCAGCCTCCCCGTCGGCGCGCGCGTCGAGGCGCTCCATGACCGTGGAGAGCCCCGCGAGGCTGCCCACCTGGTCCAGCAGCTCGGCGGCGGTGACCAGCGGCCCCGTGGAGACCGAGGCGCCGTCGGCCACCAGGGCCGTGAACGCCGAGAGGTCAGCGCCTGCGAGGCGGGCCCGGAACGTCCCCGCGACCGCGGTGCGCAGCAGGTGCGAGAGCACCTCCTCCTCGCGCCCCTCCTCGCCGGCCTCGAACTCGACCTTGCCGCGCAGCGTCGTGACCACGGAGTCCAGGTCGCCCACGCGGGCCACCGCCTCGTCTCCGGTCAGCGCCGCCCGGCGCAGGGCCGCAGCAGCGATCGTCTCCGCGCCGGCGACGGCGAAGCGTGCTGAGACCCCGGAGCGGGCGTCCACCGCGGGGGACTCGCGCACCGCCCGGGTGAAGCGCGCCACCGTCTCGAGCAGGTGCTCCGGCACGACGGCGACCAGGTCGGCCTCCTGGCGCACCAGAGCCACCTCGAGCTCGAGGTCCAGCGGGTAGTGCGTGCGCACCTCGGCCCCGAACCGGTCCTTCAGCGGGGTGATGATGCGCCCGCGGTTGGTGTAGTCCTCCGGGTTGGCGCTCGCGAGCACCAGGACGTCCAGCGGAAGGCGCAGCGTGTAGCCGCGGACCTGCACGTCGCGCTCCTCGAGCACGTTGAGCAGGGAGACCTGGATGCGCTCGGCGAGGTCGGGCAGCTCGTTGATCGCCACGATGCCGCGGTGGGTGCGGGGGACCAGCCCGTAGTGGATGGTCTCGGGGTCGCCGAGGGAGCGGCCCTCGGCGATGCGGACGGGGTCGACGTCGCCGATGAGGTCGCCCACGGACGTGTCGGGGGTGGCGAGCTTCTCGGCGTAGCGCTCGCTGCGGTGGCGCCACGTCACCGGGAGGTCGTCGCCCCGCTCGGCGGCGCGGCGGACCGAGCCGGGAGTGATGGGGGCGTAGGGGTGCTCGCCGATCTCCGAGCCGGTGATCGCGGGCGTCCACTCGTCGAGCAGCGCGACCAGCGAGCGCACCAGGCGGGTCTTGCCCTGTCCGCGCTCGCCGAGCAGGACGAGGTCGTGGCCGGCGATCAGCGCGCGCTCCACCTCGGGCAGCACCGTGGCGTCGAAGCCGACGATGCCGGGGAAGCGGGGCGCGCGCGAGCGCATGCGGTCCAGGAGGTTCTCGCGGAGCTCGGTCTTGACGTCGCGCAGCGCGTGGCCGGTGGCGCGCAGGGCGCCCACCGTCGTGTCGTCCGGGCGAGGCGTCGCTGCGGGGAGGGAGGGGGCAGGGGAGCGGGGTGCGTCGATGCTCACGTCACGACGGTACGTCGCTCCTGCGACTCACGCCCGGGGCTCGCTCGTCCGCCGTCCCCACCCGGCGGGGGCCGTCCTCGGAGATGCCGAACCGGTCGTGCAGCGCCCGCAGCGGGCGCGGGGCCCACCAGTTGGCCTCGCCGAGCACCGTCATGAAGGCCGGCACGAGCAGCATGCGCACCAGCGAGGCGTCGATGGCCACCGCGACCGCCAGCCCTAAACCCACCTGCTTGATGGCCAGGAGGTCGCCGGCGACGAAGCCGGCGAAGACCACCACGATGATCAGCGCCGCCGACGTGATGATCCGCCCCGAGCGCTGCAGACCGGCGACCACGGCGGCGTCGGTGCGCAGCCCGGAGCGGCGCGCGTCGAGGATCCGCGCGAGCAGGAACACCTCGTAGTCCATGGCCAGACCGAAGCCGAACGCCAGGGTCAGGGGCACCGCGAAGGACTCGACGCCCCCGTTGGACGTGAACCCCAGCAGGCTCTCGAACCAGCCGTCCTGGAAGACCAGGGTCAGCACCCCCACCGCGGCCCCGAGGGAGAGCACGTTGGCGACCAGCGCGGTCGCGGGCACCAGCACCGAGCCGGTCATGAGGAAGAGCAGCACGAACGTGGCGCCGGCGACCAGCGCGGTCGCCCAGGGGGCGCGGTCGAGGAGGTCGGCGGTGAAGTCCGACGTGCCGGCGAGCTGGCCGGTGGCGTAGGTGTCGAAGCCCGCGGGCTCGTCGTGGACCGTCTCGAGGAGGTCGCGGCGCTCGCCGTCCGTGGCGCCGGTGTCCGCGCGCACGTCGACGACGCTGAGGTCGCCCACCGGTCGCGGCGCGCTGACCTCGGCGTCGGGGAGGTCGCTCGCGAGGCTGTCGCGGTAGGAGGCAGCCTCCGCCGGGTCCGCTCGGGCCACCACCGTGACGGTGGGGGCGGCGGCGGCCGGGTAGCGGACGGTGAGGTCGGTGAAGAACACCCGTGAGGGGTTGCCCACCGGCAGCAGCTCCACGCCGTCGGCGCGCAGCATCAGCTGGCTCGCCGGCGCGGCGAGCGTGAGCAGCACGAGCACGGTCGCGGCCACGGTCACCCAGGGGCGCCGCTGGACGCGGCGGGTGAGGCGGCTGAAGACCCCCTCGGGCGGGGCGACGTCGCCCAGCGCCCTGGCGAGGATGCGCAGCCCGGGCACCTTCGTCGCGATGCCGGGGCGCGTGAGGCGGGCGCCGCCGACCACGAGCAGGGCCGGCACCAGCGTCAGCGCCACCGCGAGCGCGAGGACCACCACCGCGGCGGCGCCCAGGCCCATCGATCGCAGGATGTCGGAGCGGAAGACCAGCAGCCCGCACAGCGAGATGCCGATGGTCACCGCCGAGAACACCACGGTCCGTCCGGCGGTCGACACGGTGGCGACGAGCGCCTGGTCGCGCAGCGCCCGGTCCGCCGTCGGGGGGTGCCCCGCGGCGTCGCCCGTCGCCGGTCCCGCGGCGTAGCGCTGCGCCAGCGCGCGCCCCAGCTCCTCGCGGTAGCGGGAGACCACGAGCAGGCCGTAGTCGATGCAGAGCCCGAGCCCCAGCACGGTGACGACGTTGACGATGGAGGCGTCGACGTCGATGACGTGCGTGAAGGCCGTCAGCGCGCCGAGCCCGCCGGCGATGGACACCAGCGCGCCCACCAGCGGGATGCCCGCGGCGAGCAGGCCGCCGAACACGACGACCATGACCAGCAGCGAGAGCGGCAGGGCGACGGCCTCCCCGGTGGCCAGGTCCTTCTCGACCACCTCGGAGAACACGTCCGCGAGGCCCGCCGTCGAGGCGACCCGCACGTCGGCGTCCGGCAGGTCGTCGGCGATCGCCTCCAACCGCTGCTCGACCGCCTTCATGGCGCGCCCCTCGCGGGTCTTGCCGAGGTCCGGCTCCAGGCTCACGCTCACGAGGACCCCGTCGCCGTCGGCGGCGGTGAGCGAGGCGGCCACCTGCGGGGGGACGCCGGGGCTCACGCCCGGGACGGCGGCGAGCGGCGCTGCGGCCGTGGCCACGCCGTCGCGGGCGCTGAGGTCGGCCACCGCGGTGCCCAGCGCGCCCTGCGCCCGGGGGTCTGCGGGGTCCACGTCGTCGACCTGCGCGAGCACCGTCGGCCCGCTGGGCTCGGCCTTCTCCAGCAGCTCGGCGCCGGTGCGCGACTCGCCGGGGACGCTGGCCTGGCCGGACGTGAGGCGGGAGAACAGGCCGTCACCGACCACGCCGAGCGCGGGCAGCAGCGCGGCGCCGACCACCAGGACCCACGCCACGAGGTAGCGCCACGGGTGGTGGGTGATGGAGCGAGCGAGGGCCGTCAGCACCTGCGAAGGGTGCCCCACGACGGGCGCTGCTGCCCCCGGCGCGGAGCCAGGCGCGCGCCGCGGGCGGTCCCACCGGCTGGGGGACGGCCGTCGTCCTTCGCTCCGACAGCCCTCGTGCACCTCCGGTGCTCGCCGGAGGTGCAGGCGGTGCGTGCCACCCTGGAGACGTGACCGATCTGTTCAGCGCCGCCCGCGAGGTCGGCGGGTCGTCCGGCGGCGGGGCCGGCGCCCCTCCCGTCGACCGCGGCGCCCCGCTGGCGGTCCGGATGCGACCGGTGTCCCTCGACGAGGTGGTCGGACAGGACCATCTCGTCGCCCCCGGCTCGCCGCTGCGTCGCCTCGCCGAGGGCGGCGAGGGCGCCGCCAGCCGTTCGACCCCGGCGTCGGTCGTGCTGTGGGGCCCACCGGGGACCGGCAAGACCACGCTCGCCCAGGCGCTCTCCCACAGCGCCGGCCACCGCTTCGTCGCGCTGTCCGCCGTCACCGCGGGCGTGCGTGAGGTGCGCGCCGCGATGGAGACGGCCAAGCGCTCCCGCGAGGTGATGGACGAGCGCACCGTGCTCTTCCTCGACGAGGTCCACCGGTTCTCCAAGTCCCAGCAGGACGCGCTGCTCCCCGGCGTCGAGGCCGGCTGGGTGGTGCTCGTGGCCGCGACCACCGAGAACCCGTCGTTCTCCGTCGTCGCGCCGCTGCTCTCCCGCTCGCTGCTGCTGACGCTGCGACCCCTGGGGGACGACGACGTCCTGGCGCTGATGCGCCGCGCCGTCGCCGACCCCCGCGGGCTCGACGGCGAGGCGGGGCTGGACGACGACGCCGCCGAGCACCTCGTCCGGGTCGCCGGCGGGGACGCCCGCAAGGCGCTGACCGGGCTGGAGGCCGCCGCGGGGCTCGTCGCGGGGGAGCGCGCCGACGCTCCCGACGGCACGGACAGCGCGCCGCGCATCACCCTGGCCGTCGCCGAGCGCGCCGTCGACGTGGCGGTCGTGCGCTACGACCGCGAGGGCGACCAGCACTACGACGTCGCCTCCGCGCTGATCAAGAGCCTGCGCGGCTCCGACGTCGACGCGGCGATGCACTACCTGGCGCGCATGCTCGAGGCCGGCGAGGACGTCCGCTTCATCGCGCGCCGCCTCATCATCTCCGCCTCCGAGGACGTGGGGATGGCCGACCCGTCCGCGCTCGGCGTCGCCGTGGCCGCGGCCCAGGCCGTCGCGCTGATCGGCATGCCCGAGGCGCGGATCATCCTGGCCCAGGCGGTGGTGGCGCTCGCGAGCGCGCCGAAGTCCAACGCCTCCTACGTGGCGCTGGGAGAGGCGGTGGCCGACGTGCGCGCCGGTCGGGGCGGCCCCGTGCCGGCGCACCTGCGCGACGCCCACTACCCCGGCGCGGGCGCGCTGGGCCACGGCGGCGGCTACGTCTACTCCCACGACGCCCCGCACGGCGTCGCGGCCCAGCAGTACGCCCCCGACGACCTGGTCGGCGCGCGGTACTACCGACCGAGCGAGCGGGGCTTCGAGCGGACGCTGCGGGAGCGGATGACGCGGGTCGACGCTCTGCTGGGGCGCGACGACCGGCGCTGAGCCCCTGTGGGCGCCGGACGGTCGCGTCGCCTGCCGTACACTCGGCGGCTGGCCACCGGGCACCCTGCCCGCGAGTCGACGTCAGACCCGGCTCCACCCCGCTCGAGTGCCCCGCTGGCGCACCGGTGCGGCGTCGCGCAGCCGTCCACCCCCGCAGAAGGAGATCCATCGTGACCGCATCATCGGACCGCACGCGCCGTACCGTCCGCCTCTCCCGTGCGCTGGGGATGCCCCTGACGCCCAAGGCCGCCCGCTACTTCGAGAACCGCCCCTACCCGCCGGGCGAGCACGGCCGCGCCCGTCGCCGCACCGAGAGCGAGTACGCCCTCGGCCTGCGCCAGAAGCAGCTGCTCCGTGCCCAGTACGGCATCCGTGAGGCGCAGATGCGCAACACGTTCGTCGAGGCCCGCAAGTCCGCCGGCCGGACCGGTGAGGTGCTGGTCGAGCTGCTCGAGATGCGTCTCGACGCTCTCGTCCTGCGCTCCGGCTTCGCCCGCACCATCGCCCAGGCCCGTCAGGCCGTGGTGCACCAGCACGTGCTCGTCGACGGCCAGCGCGTGGACCGTCCCTCCTACCGGGTCACCCCGGGCTCGACGATCTCGATCGCCCCGAAGTCCACGAAGATGACCCCCTTCGAGGTCGCCGCCGCCGGCGCCCACCGCGACGTCCTCCCGACGCTGCCGGGCTACCTCGACGTCAACCTCGAGAACCTCACCGCGACGCTCTCGCGTCGCCCCGAGCGCGCCGAGGTCCCCGTGACCTGCGAGGTCTCCCGCGTGGTGGAGTTCTACGCCCGCTGACCCAGCACCACTACCGCAGGGGTTGCTCATCCACGACTCGCCGCGGGACAGCGTGTTCGTCGGGCCGAGGGCGGCAGCCTGTCGGACCTGCTCGACGCCTCTCCACCGGGGGCGTTCGTCCGCTGAGGCCGAGAGGCGTGAGGCACCCCCGCCGCGCCCCGGGGTCGATCATGAGGGCCGGACGGTACGCTCGCCCGCGACCACGGCCCGGTCACCGGCGCGTCGATCGCGACACGCTGCGGGCCCACCCACCGGGCGAGAAGCCCACGCAGGCAGGAGCAGCATGTCGGGCGGAGACATCGCAGGACTGATCGCGGCCGGAGCGTTCGTGATCCTCGTCCTGCTGCTGGCCATCCCCCTGTACAAGCTGGGCCAGGTGCTCGACGAGGCCCGCATCACCATCCGCGGCCTCTCCGACTCCACCGTGCCGCTCATCGGCGAGGTCACCACCACGGTGGGCAACGCGAACGAGCAGATCGAGAAGCTGGACACCATCACGTCCAACGCGGCCCAGATCTCCACGAACGCCTCCGCGCTCACCTCGCTGTTCGCCGCGACGCTGGGCTCCCCGATCATCAAGGCCGCCGCCTTCACCTACGGCGTGCGCCAGGCCGTCACCGGCCGCCGCGAGGGCCTCGCCACCGGCCGCCGCGCCCGACGGGGGCGCTGACCCGTGGGTCGCCTCATCGTGCTCGGGGTGGGCATCGTCGGCGGGGCCATCGGCCTGCGCCGCGTCCAGAAGGCCGCCCGGACCTACAGCCCCGGCGGCGTCGCCGAGCGCGCCGGCGGCTGGTGGGAGGACGCGAAGGACTTCGGCGCCGAGGTGCGCGCCGCGATGGTGGAGCGCGAGCAGCAGCTGCGCATCGCCCTCGAGGTGGACGCCGGCGTCATGGACGAGCACGAGGCGCAGGCCCTCCTGGACCACCCCGCCGGCCATGCTGACCGCTGAGATCCGCCGGCGCTTCCTCACCTTCTTCGAGGAGCGCGGCCACACCATCGTGCCCTCGGCCTCGCTGATCAGCCCCGACCCGACGCTGCTCTTCACCGTCGCGGGCATGGTCCCGTTCATCCCCTACTTCACCGGCGAGCAGACCCCTCCCTACGACCGGGCCGCGAGCGTCCAGAAGTGCGTGCGCACCCTGGACATCGAGGAGGTCGGCAAGACCACCCGGCACGGCACGTTCTTCCAGATGAACGGCAACTTCTCCTTCGGCGACTACTTCAAGCGCGGCGCCATCTCCCACGCCTGGGAGCTGCTGACCTCGCCGGTGGCCGACGGCGGATTCGGCTTCGCCGAGCGCGACCTGTGGGTGACCGTCTACCGCGAGGACGACGAGGCGGCCGCCCTCTGGCACGAGATCGCCGGGCTCCCGCAGAGCCGGGTCCAGCGCCTGGGCCGCGAGGACAACTACTGGCACACCGGGGTCCCG
>JBBSRD010000122.1:0-8557 GCA_038243415.1 Actinomycetales bacterium
CAGGTCGCGGCGTTCCGGTACTGACCGACCATCACGAGCGGCACGGGCGAGCGCCCCCGCGGACCAGCGTCCACGGGGGCGCTCAAGGTTCGCCGGGGGGCGTCGATGATCCAGCAGCGGTGCACAGGCCCGCACCCACGTCACAGCCCTCGAGGACAGCGCCAGGAGCCCCAGACATGTCGAGCGTCGCCATCTCCACAGACAGTCCGTCACCGTCGACCGAGCGTCGCGCCTCATGGTGGGGGGACCGCGGCGTCAAGACGAAGGTCCTCACGGCCGTCGGAGTCTCCGCGGCGGTCGCGGCCGCCATCGGCGTCGTGGGGCTCTCAGCCATGGCGAGCGCCGCCGAGTCGGCCGACGTGCTCGTCGAGGACCACATGAGGAGCGCGCTCGTCGCGGCCGACATGGACCGTGTGCTCCTCGAGATGCGGGTGTCCGCGCGCGACGCGGTCATCGCTGACGACCCCGGGGAGAGCCAGGCGGCGCTCGACGCGCTGACGCCCTTGAAGGAACGCTACGACACCGACGTCGTGACGTTCGGCGAGCAGGGGCTCCACGGTGAGGAGGAGGCCCTCCAGGAGCAGGTCACCTCGGCCGTGGACCAGTACCTCCAGCTGCAGACGACCGTGCTGGGGCCCCTGGCCCTGGCCGGCGACGCGGCGGGCTGGAAGACGGCCTTCGACGCGCAGGTCGCTCCGCTGGGCGTGGCCATGAGCGAGGGCACCGAGCAGCTGCGCGACAGCGCCACCCAGGACGCGACCGATGCCGCCGCGACGACCCGAGCGGACTACGAGTCACGGCGCACGACCATCGTCCTCCTCGCGGTGCTGGGCATCGCGGCGGCGATCGCCACCGGGCTGGTCGTCGCCACCGGGATCGCCCGTGGCGCCGCGCGGGTGCGCAGGGTGACCGAGGCGCTGGCCAACGGCGACCTGACCGTGAGCTCGGGCCTGGTCTCGCGCGACGAGCTGGGCCTCATGGGCGCCTCGCTGGACTCCGCGGTGGTCTCGCTGCGGGAGGTGATGGCCTCGGTGGTGGGGTCGGCGGACTCGGTGGCGGCGGCCTCGGAGGAGCTGAGCGCGTCGTCGTCGCAGATCTCGAGCTCGGCGGAGGAGACCAGCGCCCAGTCGGGGGTCGTGTCGTCGGCGGCGGGTGAGGTCTCTCGCAACGTGGCCACGGTGGCCGCGGGTGCGGAGCAGATGGGCGCCTCGATCCGCGAGATCGCGCAGAACGCGAACGAGGCGACGCAGGTGGCGGGGCAGGCGGTCTCCGAGGCGGAGGCGACGACGGCGACGGTGACGAAGCTGGGCGTCTCGAGCCAGGAGATCGGCGCCGTGGTGAAGGTGATCACCTCGATCGCGGAGCAGACGAACCTGCTGGCCCTGAACGCCACGATCGAGGCGGCTCGCGCCGGTGAGGCGGGGAAGGGTTTCGCCGTGGTGGCCGGTGAGGTGAAGGAGCTGGCGCAGGAGACGGCGCGGGCGACGGAGGACATCGCGAGCCGGGTGGCGGCGATCCAGGGGGACACCTCGGGCGCGGTGGCGGCGATCGGTCGGATCTCGACGATCATCGAGAGGATCAACGACTTCCAGCTGACGATCGCGTCGGCGGTGGAGGAGCAGGCCGCGACGACGCAGGAGATGTCGCGGTCGGTGACTGAGGCCGCTGGGGGCGCCGGGGAGATCGCGAACAACATCGTGGGGGTGTCCTCGGCGGCGGAGTCCACCACGACGGCGCTGGCGCAGACCCGTGCGGCGGTGGACGAGCTGGCGGGGATGGCGGCCGGCCTGCGCTCGTCCGTCTCGCGCTTCACCTACTGACCGCAGCGCTCCTCTGAAGTTCCACCCGTGGCGAGCCGATACCTCAAACGATGATCCGTCACTTATCGCCGTGCACCACGCCTCGAGGAGACATGAACGCCATGACCCGCCACCGCACCATCGCCGACACCAGCATCCGCACCCGCTTGTACGTGACGTTCGGGACGGTGGCCGCGCTCGTGCTCGGCTGCTCGGCGGTCGGCGTAGTAGCCCTGGGCGACCAGCGCGAGCTCTCGTCGCGGATCAGCGGCACCCAGCAGGCGCAGAGGTACGCGGAGAAGATGCAGTTCGACATCGCCGACGTGACCGGCTGGCAGGGTCTGGTGGTCGCGGACGTCGCGGGGTTCGGCCCCGTGGAGGGTCTCGCGGAGGACAGCTACAACCGCACCGGTTTTGCGGAGTCGAAAGCCGGCGTCTACGAGTGGCTGGAAGAGGTGGACACCTCGGTCCTCGACGCCGACGAGAGGGCGGCCTTCGATCGGCTCCGCCCGGCGTGGGACGAGTTCTTCCGCTGGGACGACCAGGTGATCGAGTGGCTGCAGCCCGGCACCACCGAGGCGATCGCCACGGCCCTCACGTCCATCAACGGGGGACCGGCCGGCGCAGCCTACGACCAGATCATCGGCATCGCCGACGAGATCGCGACGTCCACGAACGAGCGCAACGCGGACATCCTCGAGGAGCAGGCCGCCGCCGAGCGGCGCGCCACGGCCCTCATGGTCGTGACGGGCCTCGTGGCCGCCGCTCTCGCGGGCGTCATGGCCCTCCTGCTCAGCCGCGCGGTGCTGTCGCCCCTGACGCGCATCCGCGCGGTCGCTGACGCCATGAAGGCCCGCGACCTCACCGTGCGTACCGGCCTGACCAGTGCCTCGGAGCTCGGCCGGACCGGCGCCGCGCTGGACGAGGCCGTCACCGAGGTGGGCGCTCTCGTCGCCTCGCTCAGCGCCTCTGCGGACGCGGTGGCGGCGTCGTCGTCGCAGCTGGAGGCGGCGTCGGGGTCGATCTCGGCGGCGGCGGGGGAGACGAGCGCGCAGTCGGGGGTGGTGGCCGGGGTGGCGGGTGAGGTCTCGCGCAACGTGGCGACGGCTGCTGCGGGCGCGGAGGAGATGGGCGCGAGCATCCGGGAGATCGCTCAGAGCGCGAACGAGGCGGTGCGGGTGGCGGGCCAGGCGGTGAGCGTGGCGGCGAGCACGAGCGAGCGGGTCACGACGCTGGGTGTGTCGAGCCAGGAGATCGGGGCGGTGGTGAAGGTGATCACCTCGATCGCGGAGCAGACGAACCTGCTGGCGCTGAACGCGACGATCGAGGCGGCGCGCGCGGGGGAGGCGGGGAAGGGTTTCGCGGTGGTGGCCGGTGAGGTCAAGGAGCTGGCGCAGGAGACGGCGCGGGCCACGGAGGACATCGCGAGCCGGGTGGCGGCGATCCAGTCCGACACCTCGGGCGCGGTGACGGCGATCGAGGAGATCTCTTCGATCATCGCGCGGATCAACGACTTCCAGCTGACGATCGCGTCGGCGGTGGAGGAGCAGACGGCGACGACGCAGGAGATGTCGCGGTCGGTGACCGAGGCGGCGTCGGGCTCGGGGCAGATCGCGGCGAACATCGATGCGGTGTCGGCGGCGGCGGAGGCGACGACGGCGGCGGTGAGCCAGACGCGGTCCTCGGCGGCGGAGCTGGCTGAGCTGGCGGCGCAGCTGCGGGGGCAGGTCGCGGCGTTCCGGTACTGACCGACCATCACGAGCAGCACGGGCGAGCGCCCCCGCGGACCAGCGTCCACGGGGGCGCTCCGGTGCCCACGCCACGGGGGCCGTGCTCGCTCAAGGGGGACGGGTGATGACCCGATGCACGGAGGAGCGCCGCGAGGCGACCGCCGACCCATCGGAGCACTGCATGAGCGTCAAGCAGTCCACGATCATCCGCGCCGGCGCGGTCTGGTTGGTGCTCCTCGCGGCCGGGACCGTCGGCAGCGTCCAGCTCAGCCGAGGAGCCAGCGACCAGGTCGAGGAAGCGGTCGCCCGAGCCGACGCCTCCAAAGAGGCGGCCCTCCAGGTGTCTGCGTCCTCGGCGATGCTCACCGACCGGGTCCGTGAGTACTCCGTGGCCCTGGACCCGGCTGACCTCGACGCCTACTGGACCGAGGTCCTGGACACGAGGTCCCAGGCCGCGGCCATCGAGGAGTTCGAGGGGCTCGGGACGCCGGCGGCAGAGCTGGCGCTGATCGCGGAGGGGTCGGCCAGCTCTACGACCCTGGTCGAGACCGAGACGCGGGCGATGAGGCTGCTGCTGGAGGCCCAGGGCATTGCGCCGTCGGCGATGCCTGGGCCGGTGGGCTCGTTCGCGACCACTCCCGAGGACGCCGCCCTGAGCGCGCCCGAGAAGATCGAGCTGGCGCAGACGCTGCTCTTCGCGCCCACGTACGACGCAGAGGTCACGAAGATCATGGTGCCCATCGCGGAGTTCCAGGGGCTGCTCGACGAGCGGGTGGACGCGCAGGTGGCCACCGCCGAGCAGCGGATCGGGCTGGCGGTCTCGGTCCAGCTCCTGCTCGCCGTGCTGGTGCTGGTCGTGACGGCGGCCCTGCTCTGGGTGTTCCACTCCCAGATGGGCGCCGTCGTGAACCGGTACACCAGAGCGCTGCAGGGTCGCGACCCGATGGACCTGCGCTTCCGGCTGGAGCCGGGAGGCGTGAGGGAGCTGCGTGACCTCGCTGGAGCCTTCGACGCCCAGAGCGCCCAGCTCGCCGGCACCATGTCCACGTTCTCGGGCACCGCGGACTCTGTGGCGGCGGCGTCGGAGGAGCTGTCTGCGTCGTCGTCCCAGATCTCGGCGTCGGCGGAGGAGACGTCCGCGCAGTCGGGCGTCGTCTCGTCGGCGGCGGGCGAGGTCTCGCGGAACGTGGCGACGGTGGCCGCGGGTGCGGAGGAGATGGGGGCCTCGATCCGGGAGATCTCGCAGTCCGCGAACGAGGCGGTCCGGGTGGCGGGTGAAGCGGTCATGGTGGCGGCGTCGACGAGCGAGCGGATCGCCATGCTGGGGGTCTCCTCCCAGGAGATCGGTGCGGTGGTGAAGGTGATCACCTCGATCGCGGAGCAGACGAACCTCCTCGCGCTGAACGCCACGATCGAGGCGGTTCGTGCCGGCGAGGCCGGCAAGGGCTTCGCGGTGGTGGCCGGTGAGGTCAAGGAGCTGGCGCAGGAGACCGCGCGGGCCACGGAGGACATCGCGAGAAAGGTGGCGGCGATCCAGGCGGGTACCGGCGGTGCGGTCTCCGGCATCGAGGAGATCAGCGAGATCATCGCGCGGATCAACGACTTCCAGCTGACGATCGCGTCGGCGGTCGAGGAGCAGACCGCGACCACGCAGGAGATGTCGCGGTCGGTGACCGAGGCCGCAAGGGGTGCCGGGGAGATCGCGGCGAACATCGACGGCGTCTCGCAGGCGGCTGACGCCACGACGACGGCGCTGACCCAGACGCGGACGGCGGTCGACGAGCTGGCGCGGATGGCCGCCGACCTGCGCTCGACGGTGGGCGGCTTCACCTACTGACGCCCAGCACCAGCACGCGTGCGATGACTCAGCGTCACCCAGCGAAGGCTGTCCCCCACCGGTTCACCCGGTGGCGGGGCAGCCTTCGCCGTTCTGGTGACCCAGGCTGGTCAGCGACGCTCATCCCGTGCACCCTTGCCATCACCCGCAGTCACCACGAGGCGGGGCTGCCGGTGGACTCGCTACCGGTGGTGACCACCGGCCGCTCCGGCGCCGGACGGTCTTGACGGCTCTGGAGGTCACCCGGTGTACACCCTCGTCAGCGCAGCGACGCTCGGCTTCGACCTCTCCCGCCTCCCCGGCGGGGCCCGCGCCGCCGAGGTGCTCGTCACCGGCCTGGTGGCCGACGACGCCCTCGTCCACTCCCTGGCCCGCCAGCACCGCAGCCACTGCGTCCTCGACGACCCGGGGACCACGTCGCGGCCCGACGCGGGCCAGGTCCGCCGGGCGCGGGAGGCCGCGGTCTCGAGCAGCGAGCGCATCATCGACCTCACCGCGCCCAGCAGCGCCGGTCTGGTCAGCCAGCTCGAGAGCCGCACCCTCGGGGACGTGACCTCCCTGGAGCGGCTCGTGCACGGCGAGCTCATGGCGGTCGGCGAGCACGTGGACGAGCGCACCGCGACGCTGGCACGAGAGGTCCTCGCCGACGCCGTGGTGGCTGCCTACGCGTCCACGTCCCTGCCCGACGACCTCGGGTCCGCGCTGCCCGCGGCCTACGACGACGCGGTGGCGGCCGTCCCGACGGCCCCGTCCGCGGAGGACCTCGGCCCCCACGGCGACGCGGTGATCACCCTGCTCGAGAGCCTCGCGAGCGAGCCGGAGGCCTGGCAGCGCTCGGTCGCCGGCACCGTCGACACCTCGGGGGAGTGGGCCAGGGCGATGCACGCCGCGTGCTGGTGCGCTGAGATCGCCGGCAGGACCCGGGCCACCGCCCTGGGCCAGCTCCTCGCGGTGCGGGCGATGGCCGAGGGCGGGGTGAGCGCGGCCCAGGCGGCGTCCGGGGTGTGGAACGCCGCGGCGGGCGTGGTCCAGGCGACCATCCTGTCCGACGTCCTGGGCACCGCGGAGATCGACCGCCTCATGGCGCCCTGGCGCCTGGTGAGGGGCACGGCGACCGTCTGACACCGCCTGACACCGCCCGGTCCGCCCGCCCTCGCCCCGGGGAGGACCCGCCGCTCAGGTTCGGGCCACCTCGTGCCGATGCTCTGTCGTCGGCGCACCCGCCGGCGCCAGGACGACGGATGAGGCAGGCGTGGCACCGATCAGAGTGATGGTGGTGGATGACTCCGTGGTCGTCCGCAAGATCGTCGCCGACGTCATCAACGCCGAGAGCGACATCGACGTCGTGGGCACCGCGATCCACGGCCGCGCCGCCGTCGAGAAGCTCTCGACCCTGCGCCCCGACGTGGTGACCATGGACATCGAGATGCCGGAGATGGACGGCATCGAGGCGGTCAAGGCGATCCGCAAGCTCGACCCCAAGCTTCCCATCATCATGTTCTCCACCCTCACCGAGCGCTCCGCCCAGGCCACGTTCGACGCCCTCGCGGCGGGGGCCAACGACTACGTCACGAAGCCGGCCAACGTCGGGTCCGTCACGGCGTCCATGGAGAGCGTGCGGACGCAGCTGATCCCCCGGCTGCGTGCCCTCACCGGCCGCAGCGCCCCCACGTCACCCGCCGCACCTGCCGCGTGGTCGCCGTCGACGGCGCGCGAGTCCTCCCTGAGCCGTGCCTCGGGCGTGCTCGGCGGGCTCGCTGCTCCGGCGGCGAACAGCAGCGCCCCGGCGGGCCCGGCGCCGTGCGTCGACGCCCCGGCGCACCGCAAGACCGCCAAGGTGCTGGTCATCGGCGCCTCCACCGGAGGCCCGGAAGCGCTCACCGAGGTGATCCGTCACCTCCCGGCGGACCTCGCGGTGCCCGTGCTGGTGGTCCAGCACATGCCGCCGGTGTTCACCACGCAGTTCGCCGCCCGCCTCGACCGGCTCGCCCCGCTGCGCGTCGTCGAGGCCACGGAGGGCGAGCCGCTGGTGCCGGGGACCATCCACGTCGCACCCGGCGGGCTGCACCTCGTCGCGGTGCCCTCGCCCGAGGGCGGGCGCACCGCCCTGACCACCGCGGCGCCGGAGAACTTCTGCCGTCCCGCGGTCGACGTCCTCTTCCGCTCCGTGGTGTCCACCTACGGCGGGGCGGTCCTCTCGATCGTCCTGACGGGGATGGGCGCCGACGGCCGGGTGGGGGCCGGGCTCGTGCGCGCCGCCGGCGGCTGGGTCATCGCCCAGGACGAGGCCACGTCGGTGGTCTGGGGCATGCCGGGCGCCGTCACGCAGGCCGGCTACGCAGACGAGGTGCTGCCGCTGCGCGACGTCGCCGCTGCGGCGCTCCGCCGGCTGCCGCGCTCCGAGCGCGGCCCCGCCGACCCTGGGCCCATGCCGCCTCGACCCACCACCATCCCGACGCCGTCCGCCGCGCAGCAGCCCGCGGCGCCGGCACCGACCACCTTCGGAGCACACCGATGACCCTCACCGCCCCCGGATTCACCTGGGTGGCCCAGATGCTGCAGCGCGAGAGCGCCATAGTCCTCGCCCCCGGCAAGGAGTACCTCGTCGAGGCCAGGCTGGCACCCGTCGCCCGCGAGCACGGGATGGCCAGCGTGGGCGCCCTCGTCGACACGATGCGGGCCCGCCGTGACGCCACGCTGGTGCGCTCGGTCGTCGAGGCCATGACCACCAACGAGACGTCCTGGCTGAGGGACTCCGACCCCTTCACCGGGCTGGCGGAGACGGTCCTGCCGCGCCTGTCCCTCGAGCGGCGCCAGGGCGAGCAGCTGCGCATCTGGTCCGCGGCGTGCAGCTCGGGCCAGGAGGCCTACACGATCGCCATGCTGGCGCGGGAGACCATGCCCGACGCCGCCAGCCGCGTGAAGGTCTTCGCCTCGGACATCTCCCGGGCCATGGTGGAGCGCACCCGCGAGGGCCGCTTCAGCCAGCTCGAGATCAACCGCGGGCTCCCCGCGCAGATGCTCGTGAAGCACTTCACCCGGTCCGGCACGGACTGGCAGGTCTCCTCGGCGCTGCGCGCCATGGTCGAGACGTTCGAGTGCAACCTCGCGGCACCCCTGCCGTCGCTGCCGCCCTTCGACGTCATCTACCTCCGCAACGTCCTCATCTACTTCGACGTCCCCACCAAGCG